>JAGUXD010000183.1 GCA_020062035.1 Candidatus Brocadiia bacterium
AAGAGGAAGCAGTAGATTAAGCAGTCCAGTAAGCAGTGAAGTAAGCAGTGAAGTAAGCAGTAGATTAAGAGGTAGATTAAGCAATAGTAAAGGCGTATGGGATAGTATTCCCCCCTATCACCTTGCATTTCAATCTAACCCCTTGTCAGTCAAGGGATTATATCACTTTTGGGATATTAAAAACCTTGCATATATGCAACCTTCTCTATGACTGGAAATATGTTCAATTTCACTAAAGAAATGGGTGAGGTTTTAGCCGGGTTTCGCAAGAAAGTCCGTTTATCGCGGTCCGAGGTTGCCAGACGAATAGGACTTTCAGGTAAATCAAAGGGATATATCTCATCTTTAAGAAGACGGCCAGATTAAAAATCCGTGCTTAAGGACAATCCTGCTTTATTTAAGGACGTATTCTGTGTTCTTATTTTGGTTGCAATTTTTCTTGTCGTATGGAATTTTCCCGCACCATAAGTTATATGCGGGAGGCCTAACTGGCTGTAACGACCCCACTGGAGGCTAACAGCGACTAATAAGAGCCGGTCCATAACGAGACATCATTCGGTCGTAGGTCATCCCGCTGGGATTCCTAACTGGCTCTAAGAAAACTCACGGCCATACCCATTCCGCCGGACATACAGAGCGTGGCTAATCCCTTTTTGGTCCCGCCTCGGCGGGACATCTCGTGCAGGAGCGTCACCACAATACGGCAACCGGTTGAGCCAATTGGATGTCCTAAAGCAATCGCACCGCCATTGACATTGACCTTGCTCATATCAAGGTGCAATTCCCTATCAGTAGCAATAACCTGTGCGGCAAATGCTTCGTTGAGTTCTATCAGGTCAAAATCGCTAAGTTTCTGACCTGTTTTCTGTTCTAATTTCTTTATAGCAGGCACAGGTGCTATCCCCATATATCCTGGGTCAACGGCAACCGATACATAACCGGTAATATAAGCCATCGGTTTATAGCCGAGTTTCTTTGCCCTGTCTTCTGACATTACCAGAACCGCAGCGGCGCTGTCCGCAATACCACAGGCATTACCCGGATGAACCGAACCGCCTTCTTTCTTAAATACCGGCGGAAGTTTGGCAAGCGATTCCAAGGTTACACCATCGCGTGGATTTTCGTCTATTGATACGAGCACTTCTTTACCGCGTTCATCCTTAGCAGAAACAGGTATAATTTCTTCCTTGAACTTATTATTTTTACGGGCTTGCTCACATTTATGTTGACTTGAAAGGGCGAATTGGTCCTGTTCTTCGCGTGAGATTTTATATCTGGCAACTAAATTCTCCGCTGTTTCACCCATTATCAGGTTACAGAGGGGACAGAGTAAGCCATCGTGATACATTCCGTCAAGGAGTTTGGCAGAGCCGAGTTTATAGCCGAGTCGCTCTTTTTCCAGCATAAATGGAACACGGGTCATATTTTCGGTTCCGCCTGCGATAATAATATCAGCATCACCCAAGACGATTGATTGATAGGCAAGAACGATTGCCTTGAGCCCCGAGCCGCATGCCTTGTTCACTGTATATGCCGGTGTCTCCTGTGGGATACCTGAGAAATAACTTATCTGTCTGCCGGGATTAGGGCGATTTCCTGCCTGTCTGGCATTACCGATAATTACCTCTTCTACTAATTTCGGGTCAAGTTTGGATTCGGCTAAAACCCCTTTTACTGCTGTAACCCCTAAATCAACGGCTGTGGTATTGGCAAAAGCTCCCAAGAATTTACCGATTGGAGTCCGTTTGGCATGTGTGATAACGACTTTCTCCATAGTTTCTATGCCTTTCTAAGCGATGTGGGATGCGGGATATGAGATGTGCGTATCCCATCTCGCATCTCGCAACCTAATTATATTCTCATTATCCAGTGTTTATCTTTGGTCAGGGTGTCCGAGATATCGGCAATTTCCTTCTCAAATCCCTTTCTTCCCATCAGTCCGAAGGTCGCTCGTTTGCCTGCGTCCACGCCGGGCTGACCGTAGGGATTGACTCTGTAGAGTTTACCTGCATAAACCGTATTTAACTGCCAAAAATATAATAATGCGCCGATGGTCTCCTCGGATAGTTCTTTTAAGCGGATAGTGTAATTGGGTCGTCTGCTTTTTACCAGAGCATATTCGGTTGCCGACTTCTCGGCGAGCATAAGTTGGTGCAAAGAATGTCCGGCTAAAAACAATGCGCTGTCGTCCTTAACGGAAGCAGGTATCACCATATCGTCTTTGTCCTTCTCTACCTCTATAAAAACGATTAGTTTATTATTCGGGCCTTCGTTGTATAACTGAATCTGGGAGTGTTGGTCGGTGACGCCGAGCGCATTAAGCACTGTGGGGCCTGCGAAGACCTCTTTATTGTCTATGTTGTACCGTTTACCCAAACTTTCTGGATACAGTTGCCTGAACCATTCGGCAAATGCCTTGAGTTTCACCGAATAAGGCATTATCACAAGAATATTTTTATGCTTTTGCGTATCAAATATGAAATTTATCAGTGCTGAGATATATGCCGGATTTTTATCAGCCGCTGTTTTTTGGATATATTGGTCTAATATGCTCGCACCCTGAAGTAATCTCTTTATATCAATACCTATAAAGGCGGCTGGAAGAAGTGCTACAGGGCTTAATACCGAATAACGACCTTCTACCCCTTTAGGCGTCTCAAATGATAAATAACCTTCCTTATTGACTAATCGTCTCAGGAAACCATTATCTTTATCAGTGGTTACAATCAGGTTTTGGGTATATTTTTTACCGAGGTGCTTCTTTAACAATTTAAGTGTAATCAACAAAGACGCAATGGTTTCTGTGGTCTCGCCTGATTTACTGACCACATTAAACAGTGTCTTTTGTGGGTTAATAAGTTTGAATAATGCCTGAGTCTCATCGGAATCTATATTATCAAGGACAAAAAGACGGGGATAACCATTTCGTTCTTTTGCGGGTAAAAGATTATAAAATGGGGGTTTGAGTGCCTCTAATAAGGTCCGCGTGCCTAAAGCCGACCCGCCGATGCCCAAGACCAGGAAATTCTCCCATCTCTTGGCTTTGCTGCGGGCTAATCCAAGAATATCCTCTATTCCCCGCTCTGCTAAGTCCATCCAGGGATGTTTTCCCTGTTGCCTTTCCTCTTGTATCTCTGCGCAGATATGTGCATTGTTGGCAATGGTGTTATTGAGTTCTCCATCACTGATGCTATGAACCGGCCCCAAAACCGCATATAATATGTTATTGAAATCTAATTCTATCATAATAAAAACCACAGATAAACACAGATTTACACAGATAGAATTATAATAGCATTAGTTCATATCTATCAAGAAAAAGAGGATGATAAGTTTTGCTATTGGATATAATTTTGGTAATATAAAATACACAGATAATTCATCGGCGTTAATCTGTGGTTGCATTTTAGTATGAATTTACAAAGTTGGCGAAGAATACCTGTCTCGAAGAGTATCATCTTTTTCGGGGAGTATTTTATCCTGCGATTGCTCATATTCTTTCTAACCGCTCTACCCTTTGATATGGTCATCTCTCTGGTCAGGAATTTAGTCAGTTTTGGATATATTATAGACGGTAAATATATAAATATGGCCATAGAAAATATACTGATGGCTAAGCCACCTGTTGTGAGGACCCATAACGAGGCGAATCAATTAGCCCTAAAAACATTTGAGTATTTTGCCCTGTCGTTTATCCATCTACTTTACGTGAATAGATTAACAAACCTTCGTAATAAGAAATACATCCTTTTTGAGGGCTTGGAAACATTAGATAAGAGATTAGGTGAAAAACGAGGGGTGATACTGATTTCAGCACATTTAGGCAACTGGGAAATCGGTGTGGCAGAACTCGCCCTGAAAGGTTATCCTGTGCACTTTGTTGCCTACCAGCAGGTAAACCCTTATCTGAATAAACTGATGAACCGGTTCAGAGAAGGTTGCGGGGTAAATATCATTCCAACCAAAGGGGCGATTGCACGGAGTGAAGAGTTACTAAAGAAAGGCAAGATAATCATAATGCTGATAGACCAGACCGGCCGGGAACAAGGCGTAGAGGCAGAATTCTTCGGCAGAATGGCACCGGCAATGTGGGGACCGGCGAATCTCCATCTTAAAACTAACGCACCGATTATCCCATTTGTCGCGTATTTCTTACCACAAAGGACACAAAAATTTCATTATAATATAAAATTTGGAAATGAAATCGCTTTATTACCAATTGGCAATAAAGATGAGGATATTAAGCGTTTAACACAACTTTATCTAAACGAGATAGAGAGGTTAATCCGTGCCAGACCAGAACAGTGGATTTGGTTCCATCGTAGATGGAAAAAATATTAATGGCACATAGAAGATTATAGGAGGATGTTAGAAATGATAAAACAATCAAGACAAGTTGTTATGCCAATAATAATTCTCATCATAACCGCAGTTATTTCAGCGGCTGATGAAACAATTCAACAGGTATCACAGGATAAACTGCCCACCACTGAAGAAATTGTCGTTACTGCCCATAGAGTTAAAAATCAAGCCAAGAATATACCTTCCAGCATCACAATTATTACCAGAAAAGATATTACAGCATCACCCTTTGAAAAAGTGGAAGATATTTTACGAGGCACACCCGGTGTTAATGTGAACTATCATTACGGTATGAATATAGTTGCCGGTAATCGGCCGGTAAATCTTAGGGGAACAGGTGGTTATGGTGAAAGAACTCTGGTCATAGTGGATGGCATTGCACAAAATAATATTTATAACGGGTGGGTGGAGTGGTCTCAGATTCCTAAAGAGTCAATTGAAAGGATAGAGATAATGCGTGGGCCTGCTTCGGCACTATATGGCTCTAATGCAATGGGCGGAGTGATTAATATCATTACCAAAATACCTGAGAAAACCCGTGAAACTATCTTACAACAAAACTATGGCAGTATGAATACTTCATTAAGTAAACTTGTTCAGCATGGTGAATTGGGAAAATTCAGTTACTACTTAAACGGCGAATATGAAGACACTGACGGCTACATCGGAACAAAACCTCGTCAGGTATATGATACAGAAAGGTATCGTGCTGAAAAAAGATTATTGAGCCGTTTCATCTACGAACCTGATGAGCATAATACAATTACCGCAGGATTTTCCCGTTATGACGCTGATAAAGGTGGCGGTAGAAAATATATGTTCGGCTATACCAAAAATAACCGCTCTTGGGTCACCTGGACAACCGATAACGAAAATGTTGATTGGCAGGCATCTTTCAGAATCAACGATGACCAGTGGACTAACTTTTATGATAAATCACCTTATAACTATCTTTATCGTCGGGAAGTGGTGCCCATTTTTGGAACAGGCGCTAGCCTGCAATCA
>JAGUXD010000076.1 GCA_020062035.1 Candidatus Brocadiia bacterium
TATCGGCTCAGCCGGGTCAGGGACTACCTTGAAATCAGTGATGACAGGATATTTGCCGGGCTCATACGGCGGTGCGGGCGGGCCCCACCATTTCTTGCCACAACCTATCTGCCGAGGAATACAAAAGACAGTACTCAGGACTCTGGTATCATAGTTAAATGTTACTGAGCCGCTTATTTTGATGAAATTGGCAACAATCGCACCACTGATTGCTAAATTATTACCTGTAATAATCGCAGAGGTGCGCGGTGCATAGACCCCGGCGCAGAAAGTGCCAGTAGTCGGTAGATAGATACAGCCCTGAGAATTCTCGCTGGAGATAATGACAAGTTTAGATGGGTCATTGGTCTGATTTACTATTGAACCCTGTCTGAAATCCGCAGGTCCACTGATAAATAACCTGACTGCTCCGTTTATTACTATCCTGGCACCTTTGTCTAATTTTATCTCCTCAAAGTAGTAGTTGCCGGCAGAAAATATTAAACTATCGTTAGATTTCACCAGTAGAGTAGTTTGAAATTCGGGATTTGGTGCTTGAGATTTATTTGGGATTTGGGATTTGATTATTGGTGTTTCTCCATTTGTAGTTTTGCCTATTTTATCATTATCATTTCTCTGTTTATAAGAGTTAACGACACTATCAGCGGGTTTGAGTTGATAGTTGTCCCGCTTTAGCGGGATTATCTTGCCGTCCAGAACAACCTTATTACTTATTGAACTCCTGCATTTTTGTGCCGAGATATTACCTTTGATATTTGCATCGCCTGTGACCTTGAGCCGACCATTGCTAATGAGATTACTACGGATAACAACACCGCCTTTTTTGCTCTCTATCTCAATTGATTCCTGAGACAAAAGTCCAGAGTTATAATGGAAAGGGTCAAGGGTGAGGAGACCTTCGCCGAGGGGAGGTTCAAGAGGTTCAATGTTCAAGAGTTTAAGGGTTGCAGGGCTTGCTCCGAGGTTCATTGTCCAATAGGTATCTTTCTCACCGACACCAATATCTATATAAGCGGGCTGTAGAATATTGCGATGGTGGTCAGGACTATGATACCATGCGTCAAATACCTGCCTGCCGCTGGTCTGTCCCATTGCGATATTTTCGCACATCCCGGATAGCGGATAACCGGCTTCCTGACACCGCACAAACGGGCTGACATTACCGAAAATATGGCTGAAGTATCGTTTATTTGCCATATCCTGAGAATGTACCTGGGCTGCCTTGACTAATGCCTGATGAATAGTCAATGCCCGTAAGCCCATCAGAATTCGGTATTCATTGGTTGCTCTAATCGCTTCTATTTCCAGCCCTGATGCAAAGACCTTTTTATCCTTAATCAGTGCGTCATTATGTTTTAATACTCTTTGGTTGTAATCAATAAGCCCTGCCTCGCTTTCTATTAAGGAAAATAAAGCCATCATATTGTCATACTCAAGTGGCTGAGAGCCCAAACGAGACAGATACCTATCATATTCCCTGAGTTCTTTGAGGTTCTTTTGCAGTGTCTCTGGGATTTGTGAGCTCAGTTTTTGCTGACTGTCCTTGTAAGCCCTGCGGACTTCCTGAACTAATTTATCTGTCTCTTTCTGACCGATGACATGAGCGTCTTTCTTGTAATATCTGGTCTCGTCTGAGATAAACTGGAGTGCCTTGTCTAGTTTCTGGTGTAGTTCAAGACCCCGATGGTCATCGGGACTACCGCTGATTTGCTTGATGAGTTGTTCTCTTTTATCCAGGAGATATTGTGCGGTTTGTTTCCGGACATCCTGCGGGGATTTTAATAATTCCTCAAATGCCTCGGCTCTAATAGTTGGGTTAGACGACTTTAATTGACCTAATAGTTTTTTAGTGTCTTGACTGAATGGAGCGTCTTCTTTGGGTGATATTTTTGCCGTCCTACTAATGATAGGTGTTGGGACCTTATCCGGAACAGATGCAGGTGTTCTCTGAGAAGGAATAGAGACATCTGGTCTGGCTATTTCATCAGGTTTTTCTACTACTTTAGTAGACCGGGCTTTTTCTGGCTTCGGGAGAAACGGTTCTGGTTTGATAACAGTTCCTCTATCAGTGCCTGTTTTCTGGGGTGTCTCAACCAACTCTTTCCGAATAGGTTCTTTCTCGGTTATGCCGGCAGGTTTATAAGTGAGATAATAAAATAGACCAAGAGTTACTACGAGTAGAGAGATAAACAACGGAGCAGTAAGAGGACTCGTTTGGCGACGGAAAAAGAGAACACGGCGTAAGAGAGTATAACGAGTGTGTTTAGCGGGCAGTGGTTGTGGTTCTATAAGTGGTCTGGCAGGTAAGAGGAAATCCGCTGGTCTACCGAATCCAATTTCATATTCCTCGCCAATCCTGATAATATCGCCGGGAGCAAGCAGAACATCAGAATGAGAGGCAATTTTAATACCATTGACAAAGGTGCCGTTACGACTACCCAGGTCCGTAATTTTATAACCCTGGTCTGTTTTAGAAACACGACAATGCTTACGTGAGACCTTTCCGGTTCTGATGGTAATAGCACATTTGCGGGAGCGTCCGATGAGCAGCCCCGCCTGGGCGGGGTCACCCAATTCCCATTGTTCTTGTTGAGACGAGCCCTCTGGCAATTTAGACCTGATGATGAGATATAATCCCGCCTCGGCGGGACTGGGAGGTTCTGATTTTGTTTTTGTAATCATATAACTAACCTCATTCATACTTAAGGTTAATAAATATAAATTCCTGATGACGAATTACTTTGCGTCATCACATTCATATTTATAATACGAGTTACGCAAAGTTATAACATGAAAATGGGAGGGGTCAAGATTTAATAGAGAATAAAAAGGGCAACCATGCCGATATATTCCTTATGA
>JAGUXD010000180.1 GCA_020062035.1 Candidatus Brocadiia bacterium
AAAGATTAAACACGAATCCCGCTGAAGCGGGACGAATAAAAACGAATTTCACGAATAAGAAATTATATTTACTTATTCGTCTTATTCGTGGTGATTCGTGCCATTCGTGTTTATCTTATTTGAAGGCGTTGGGTAAAAATCACGGACTAATTCTGAACTTTGCCAAGATAAAACTGGAAGCCAAGAGAGTAATATATAACCCCCGATGAATATCGGGGTCTTGGTTTCTTGGTCTCTTTATCGTAATTGCATATATGAAAAATAGTCGCCAGGCCGTTGTTCTAATTGTTGTCTTGGGTGTCTTAGCACTTCTGGTAATCATCGGCACGCTTTTTTCTATGATTGCTTCGCTTGAAAGGGTATCAGCCAGAAGTTATGTAGATTATGTTCAGGCAAAACTTCACGCCCAGAGCGGTATTCATCATGCTCTTTCTTCTATCAGAGAGCTGGTTAAAGAGAAGGATGGATTAGATAAACTTGCTTATTACGGCGAAGACCTGAATTGCAACGGTAAAATGGACCTGCCAGAGGAAAATCAGGATAATGATAAGATTTTACAGATTCATGATTGTCCTTTATCAAGGGCGGTTAGACCCTCTCTGATGATGGACTTAAATGGAGATGGTAAAATCTCCGAAGAAGATTTGATTGTGGTACGGGGCAGGAAAGTAGGTGTTTCTGGAGTTGTGCCTTCGCAATATCGTGAAGGAGACTCTTATTTTGCCCTGAAGATAGAAGACCTTGCCAGTCGTATCTATGTCAATATGGAAGACCACGAACACCTGCAAAAGATTCTTGAAAACCTCGCTGATACCGTGGGGCTTGATAGAGAGGTCGGCGAACGAATATATAAGAACAAGCCATACTATTCTTTAGAAGAGATTAAAACAAAAGCAGAATTAAATACTAAAGAATTTAACCGTATTGAAAACCATATCACTGTCGTTGGCTGGTGTGATAAAAATGTGGTAAATCCGGTGCCCTTAAAAAACCGTGTTGGAAACCTTAAAATTGGAGATACGATTGATGGATGGAGAGAACTGAGGCCTATTAAGATTGACTTTCCACGCAATGCGAAAGGGGAAATAGTCGGTCGTGCTCCTGTAAATATCAACACCGCCTCTAAAGAAGTCATTATCGCTCTTATCCGTGACTTGAAAGGGTTTTACCTCAGAGAACCAGCAGATAAATTCTCGCGTATGTTCACAACCACGCCTCAAAGTGGTTTTGCATTATTAGCAAATACAGACTTTCAGAAGGCACCTTATTATGCAGGATATGTGAAAATAGGGCGGGTTCTTGAAACAACTCCTTTTAGCGCTGTTTCAGCAACAGCAATTGCTAATAAGATTATATCCTATCGGACATTATCTGATACATTTCGCTCCTGGCATCAGTTTAATCTCTTTGTAGAGAACGAACTATTCGGGCTGATTCCAAATCAACAACAAAGGGATGTTCTGAAAGGTAATTTTAATCCCAATACTAATCTTAATGATTTCAATCCTGATTACAATCGGCTCCTCTGGGTGGACAAGACCGATTTGACATACTACACAACTGAATTCTGTTTTTATCCTACGGGTTATTATAACATATCTTCTTTAGGCAGGGTCCTGAGCCAGGACAATAAAGTCTTAGGAGAGTCAGAGGTTAAAACTACATTGAAGATCTTTGAGATTTATCGTGAAACCAATCAGGCACAGTTTTCTGAAGGCACTACCTCCAGGAAAACTGCATGGGGGCCTACTTATAGAAAGTATCGTCAAATGCAATCTCTTCAAGTGATGCCTGAGTTACCTGCCTACGAGAGAGACACCAATTATGACGGCTATATCACATTAGCAACTACAGAAAACAGTAATTCAGGCGGTCAGTTCAGGGCATATTTTTATGGTCCGGATGCGGATAGCGGTGAACCAATACTTTCGGATACCGCTGGTCCTTTTAAGGATAGATTACTTCCTCTTACTGCTGGTAATAGAATAGGAAATCTTTTTCAGGACGGCATTTATTCGGAAAAAGACTCTATTCCCGCATATACTTATAGACCTTCTGAAGTGATTTGTAGTAATCCTGTACGGCATCCTACTTGTTGTTGGCGTAGAAGGACTTGTAGTAATCCTAGTCAGCATCCTGTTTGTTGTAATCCTGCTAATAGAACTATTCCTTTTCAACGTCTTATGGTCTCAATGTGGGTGAAACCACATTTCCGTCCCGAAGACACCCAGAGAACTCGTTGGTTCATTTCTTGGAATGGTCCACCACCCAACGCAACCGCTACTCAGAGGAGAAGGACACCTTCATATTTTGGTATCTGGAATGTTGCAAATGCCAGAGTTGACACAGAGCCATCTCAATCAAGATCAAGTTTTATTAATCGTCTCAGTGCCACAACCAAATACCGTAATTATGCTACGCCGGCTGAGAACAATGCCTGGGATGACCTTTCAATAATAGCCGGCGGATTAGCGGGGGATGGAACTATAGTTACAAGGAACAGAATTTATATTAGTGGCACGCCTTTCCTGAATAAGTTGGGCAACAGAAGGTATTATCCGGGGCCGCCTCCGCCTCCCCCGCGCTGGGAAAGGAAGCAGGTGAAGGAGGGAGAGCGATTGGCATGGAGATGGGTACGAATCCAGGACACAGCAACTCCTTATCCTGAGCCGGCTGAAGGACGTTATCTTCCAGCGGTACCATCGGTACCCGGCGGAGCAGTAGCCGGCGGCTGGACCCCTGGAACAGCCTTTCTTGAAGCCGGTTGCTGGATTCATATCGGATGGGAATTCAAGTTGCCGATGCCCGGCAATTGGGAGCAATATAATCGTCTTTATATTAACGGACGACCATCATCACCACCACAGGTTTATAACAACGCTACTTTGGATACAGCCGTCTTTCATTCTGGACTCGCTGATAATCTACGATTAGGTGAACGGTCATCTCGTATTGATTATGGTAGTTCTGGCCGCCTCCGATACCCCCATCCGGTTGATTCTACCATTGATGAGGTTCTTATTGGACCATCTCTCGGTAGAGGGCTGAATAATATTTGGCTGGATGGTAGATATTATATGGGTAATAATAGGTATGATGATAAGAGGAATGATAGAGTTTTTACTTCAAGGCAGATAGACCTTAGAAAAGAAAGTAATGCCCCTTCAGGCACGGATATTACCATCTTTTTAGTCCAATGGACTGTTTATCCTGCTAAAACACTTGAACCGAATATTGTTTATCCTGATGGACTTAGTGGTAATATAAATGTTCAGATAACCAATGGTGCGATAATGACAGATACAAGGGGAGCAATGCCCGGCACTGGTGGCGGTAGTTTAACACTTTCTGAGCCATTCCGCTATAAACTCTACTTTAATTTAAAAGTAGACCTTAATAAAGTAGTAACTGATACTCCAATCTTTGACGATATTACATTATATTATTACACTGAGCCCAAAATATTAAGTTGGGCGTATGTGAAGTGAGGATAAGATATGCTCAAAAAAACACTATTGGCTATTAGCTGTTTGCTCTTGGCGATGTGCATTGCTTTTAGCCAGAAAGAAGTAAAAAAAGAAATAGAAATTACTACCGTAAAGATAAATCAAACCACTAAAGCAGGCGAGAGAATTAAACTTACTTCTTCTATAAGTTTTACAGGCAAATCTACGCTACAGGAAGAAACTATACTTGAGTCATATTTGATGATTGAGTTATTCAGTTTACAGGGACAAAAACAGTTCAAGATTGATACACGGTTCTGTTTTGTTGAAGAAGGCAGAAAATTCACTGAGACCTTTACAACAAAAGACCGCCTGCTACCGCCTGCAAAATATCTTGTTGTTACCCTACCTTCTGGACGGCAAATGATTGAAGACCTAATTTTCTCTGAAGAACGACAAAAATCTCTTACGGTTCAATATTATTTTACTATCGGCACACCTCAGGAAAAACTCTGGCTCAGTGAAAAAGAATTCTCCATCCTCACACACTATATCCAGGCCGCTAAATCACTCCTTAAAAGTATAGAAGAAGTGGTCGCTAAAAGTAAAACTGAAAAGAAATTGCCGGATAATAATGACTCATTTAGAAAATGGCTTACTCAAAGACAACAAGAGACATATTTGATTGGTACAGGAATAGATGCCTTTCCTGATGGGACAATTTTGACATATTACCCCTTGACTTATGATAAACTTCAAGAAATACGTCAGGGTTTAATCAACAATTTCAACGCTATAGAAAGAACAATGCAATATGCAGGTGAAGATAAAGCATCTCAGAACGGCGATGAACCGGACCCTGTTTCACCTGTCCTTTTTGTAGATATGAGCATATTAAAACTAATAGAAGACGCAGAAGAACTGATTAGTAAAGAGATAATTTTTGATTTATCTGCTTTTTTATATTGGTGTCAAGAGCGCATTTCTGATGACTATCGGGCAATAAGTCAGAAACCGAATAAATTAGACCTCTGGAAAACACAAGAAAAACTCTATCAACAATGGCTTGATGAATATGACCAATTTGTTGCTGATTATACGCCTCCCGTAGAAAAATTATGGCAGGAATATACTTCTCAATTAACCGCCCAAGAACAAATTATATTGGAGCAATTAGACCTCTATCGCCAGGTTATAGAAGGCAAATCCGCACCGGACAACTTAGAGCCACTCAAACTCAAACTAAAAGAGATATATGATAGTATCTACGAGGCACTAAAAATTCGTCCTCCCCCGCCACCTCCTGAAGAGGAGTAGGACACTCGGCACTTTCCTTGCCTGCCTGCGGACAGACCGCACTCCCCTTCCCACCATCTGGCTGAAGAATCTTATATTAAGCCATATTCAAGCGATTTTGTCCATCCATTTCTGAGTTTAATATGGCGGATACGGAATACATACTTGTCTTACGAAAGTTGCCTAAAAGTTTACCCTTTTCTTTAGTGAAAATGAACATATTTCCAGTCATAGAGAAGGTTGCATATATGCAAGGTTTTTAAATATCCCCAAGTGATATAACCTCATCACTGACAATGGGTTAGATTGAAATGCAAGGTGATAGGGGGGAATGCTATCCCATACGCCTTTACTACTGCTTAATCTACCGCTTAATCTACTGCTTAATCTACTGCTTACTTCACTGCTTACTGGACTGCTTAATCTACTGCTTCCTCTTGTGCTTACCGCAGTACTTACCGCAGTGCTTACTGGAGTGCTATCCGTAATGCTATCCGGAGTGCTTCCCGGAATGCTATCCTGATTATTATGAGTAAGGAATTCGTATATTTGTTGTATAGGCACCACCCCTGCCATGGTCAAAACGCCCAACGCACAACCCATCCCGACAAAGTCGGGACACGACACCCAAACCAATATCATTATTCGTCTCATAAATCACCATTTTTTAGAGCCAGTTAGACCCCGATTTATCGGGGTGATACCCTAATCTCTTAATCCCCTAATTCCCATTTCTTAATCATTTCTTACCCAGAACCGTTGAAGAGATGATGACCTTCTGGATATTTGAGGTCCCTTCCACAATCTGGAATGATTTGGCATCGCGGAACATCCGCTCAACTGGATATTCTGATGAGAATCCGTAAGAGCCAAAGATTTTTACAGCCAGACCGGTTGCCTTGACTGATGTCTCTGCGGCAAAATACTTGGCAGTTGAGACCTCTAAGGTATTACGAAGACCTTTATCTCTAAGACAGGCAGCGCGATAGACCAGAAGCCGTGCGGCCTGAATATCCACGAACATCTCTGCAATCTGGTCCTGAATCATCTCAAATTCAGAGATTTTCTTGCCGAATTGCTCGCGTTCATTGGCGTATTTAACAGCCGCGTCCAGGGCACCCTTGGCAACACCAACAGCCCGAATCGCACAACTTAATCTGGTATTATCCAACATTGACATACAGACCTTAAAGCCATCGCCGGGTTTGCCTAACAAGGCACTCTTAGGAATTCTGGCGTCTTCAAAGATAATCTCACCGGTCGGGGCGCAGTGTAATCCTAATTTTGTTTCTATGGGCTTGGTGCTGATGCCTTTGGTATTTTTTAACTCTACCAGAAAAGCCGAGATTCCCTTGTGTTTCTGCGACGGGTCTGTATAGGCATAGACAATCCCGATATCCGCAACCTGGGCATTAGAAATCCAGGTCTTTGTGCCATTGAGTAAATAATGGTCTTCCTTATCAACTGCTAATGATTTCATTGATGCGACATCAGAGCCTGAATTCGGTTCAGTAATTGCAAAACAACCCATCATTTCACCGCTGACTAATCTGGGCAAATATTTTCTCATGTGCTCATCCGTGCCCCAGTTAAGGATTACTAAACCAGGACCGATAGTTTGCATATTAAAAGGTAAGCCGTAGGAAGCACTGACACGGGCAATTTCTTCACAGATAATCAGTGTATCAAGCATTCCAGTCGGGCTACCTGTGCCGCCGAATTCTTCTGGAATGACACCGGCAAAGAACCCTAATTCGCCCATCTTTCGCACTATTTCCGGCCTGAAGCGATGTTCTTTCTCGTCTTTTTCTATGGTTGGCGAGATCTCATTCTGGGCAAAATCACGCCCTGTCTTCTGCATCAGCAATTGGTCCTCGCTCAATTCAAAATCCATAATTACTCCTTTCTTCTACTCGCGGTTAGCCCCGGCCTTCAGATATTATATGCGGTGGTCGGGATAATTCTTGAACAACAGATTTATTAGATTATCTTTACACAAATATATATGTTTTTATAATGAAATCAAGAAAACTCTGTAACTTTTAGCCACAGATTTCGCAGATTAAATCCGTGTAATTTATTAAGATGGTGGAATGGCGAGAAAAAATATCTTCTGGGTTTAATCACATATCGTGGAGCCGAACCATTAGTAAAAAACGGGTAAAATGGTATCAATTAACAAGTGAGATTAGCGAAATAAAGGCAGTGCGTTGTAATAAATGTAAGATAGGTTTTTTTATCTACGGTGATACAGATAAACGCAAAGAAGATGATAAGAAATAACTATGTCAAATAAAATTCCGATAACTAAAGAAGGGCTGAAGAAATTACAAGAGAAACTTGAATACTTAAAGACCGAAGTTAGACCAAAGGCAGAGAAACGATTAGGTGAGGCAAAGGAATTCGGCGACTTGTCAGAAAATGCTGAATTTAATGCCGCAAGAGAAGAATTATGGAATCTGGACCGCCGAATCGCTGAACTGCAAGCCCATCTCAGTTGTGTGGATATTGTTTCTACTAAACATATAAATCCCGATGAGGTATCTTTTGGGGCTCGGGTCAAAGTTAAAGATAAATCTCTTGGCGAAGATGAAGAATATACTTTAGTAGGAGAAGACGAATCTAATTTACAGGAAAATCGGATTGCTATTACCACTCCTATCGGACAGGGTTTATTAGGGCATAAAGTCGGTGATGTCGTAAAAATAAAGGTGC
>JAGUXD010000169.1 GCA_020062035.1 Candidatus Brocadiia bacterium
AACGAATTCGCTTAAATCAACATTATTTAATACGGACGGAATTGATTGAATCGCAATAGTATTTCCTCCGAATTCTTCTATCTCTATACCGACCTTGTTAAAATGAGGAATTACTTCTTGTAAGAGAGATATTTTTGATTTGGGAATGTCCACAACCCTTGGGATAAGTAATCTTTGTTTATGTACGCCCTGATTACTTACTTGTCTGGAGAATTGGTTATATAAAATTCTCTCGTGAAGGGCATGCTGGTCTATTATTAAAATTCCGTCCTGCGTTTCCTGAATAATATAAGCATTATGAATCTGAAAAACACGGGCTTGGTCTAAATGTGGTCTTATCTCATTCTGGGGAGTTTGAGGGGAAACTTGTCCCGAAGGAACGGGTCTGAATGAATCTACAGGTTCGCCCTGAGGGCTCACTGCCCGAATGGTCGGCTTTTGATTAGAGACATCCCGCTGTGAAGAGGTCGCGAAGAAGTCAACAATCGCCTGCATTACCCTCTCCTTGCCTTGATAAGGTTCTCCAGGGGCATCTATTGATGCAGATAGCGATATTTTTTCTGCTAATTGTTTTCTGATAAAAGAGACGATTGAGTCATGCAACTTCCAGGTGTCCCGAAAACGCACCTCTATTTTTGTGGGATGAACATTCACATCAAAATAATCCGATGGCATAGTAAGAAACAACAATACAAAGGGATATCTTCCCTGCGGGATAAGGTTATGATATGCCTGATAAACCGCTCTGCTAAGGGTTTTATCTCTGATAAACCGGCGATTCAGATAGTGAAATTGATATTTGGATATTGGTTTTGTATACGTGGGCAGAGATAAATAGGCACTGATTTTTATTCTGTCCCATTCTTCTTCAGCGAAAAGCAATTCTTCAGTAATCTCGTTTCCATAAAAGAAAGAAAGCCGTTCTAAGACACCCGATTCTTTGGGTTCGGCAGGTAGGTCTATTAATATTATCTTATTGGCCTCATCTGAACGAGCAGGTATATTAGACAAACTAAAGGATATTTCGGGATAGGCGATAGCAAACCTGCTGATAATATCGCTGATGTGAGAAAGTTCCACGTTATCGCTTTTGAGGAATTTGCGCCGTGCTGGCGTATTATAAAAGAGTTTCTCTATTTCTACGGTAGTGCCTTGTGTTGCAGCAGTTGGCTCAGGCGGATATAATTTAGCGTCTCTTATCCTGATTTCATAGCCGTCAGATTGGTCCGCAGTTTTAGAAATCAATCTGACCTGTGCGACAGATGCGATACTTGCTAATGCCTCTCCGCGAAATCCAAGGGTTTTTATATTGTATAAGTCATTTTCATCAGAAAGTTTGCTCGTGGTATGGCTCTTGAAGACCAGAGGCAAATCATCCGGCAGGATACCCCTGCCGTTATCAACGACACGGATAAGTTTTTTGCCGCCTTCGCGAATAGTGATTTTAATATCAGATGACTCCGCATCAAGAGAGTTTTCAATCAGTTCCTTGATGCACGATGCCGGTCGTTCTATCACCTCGCCTGCGGCGATTTTATTTACTAACGAAACAGGCAAAACCTTTATCCGATTCATATTTTTAAGAATATCAAGTTTGGAACAATAAGTCCACTAAATAAAAGTAGTCATATATTAACGGAATAAAACCACAGATAAACAAGAATACAGAATACAGTCCCGAAAGCATTCGGGATGAATCCTGTATTCTGTGTTCTTATTTTGGTTGCAGTTTTTCTTGACAATGATATAGATTAAATATTAAGTTTTAGTAGGTGATAAGATGGCTTTTTTAATTATAGAAACGAGCGGAATAAATCAGGGTCGTTCTACTTTTGAAATTCAGGATGAGGCGATAATCGGCAGGGATAAGAGCAATCCTGTTTTCATTAATGACCATATCGCTTCAAGACAACATGCCAAAATTATAAAAGAGAAAGATGGTAATTATCATTTGATGGATTTGGGCAGTCGTAACGGTACAATCGTAAATGGCGAGAGGGTGCAGAGCAGACGGCTTTTTGATAAAGACCGAATCACTATCGGCAGAACAGTTTTAATATTCAGTGAGTCCCGTTTCAGCGAGATTGAGGTGGCTAAAGAACCTTCCCTTGGGGCAGTGAGCCCTCAGGGCGAACCTGTAAGTGTCCAGAAGAGCCTTGATAAAGTTAGCACCGTTTCCAGTAATAGCAGAACTTCAACCGAGCCTGCCTGCGCCGACCTGTCTGTCGCATCCGCGACGCAAACAGGGGCTTCGGCCGCCCGGCCGGCAACTCAAATAGGCGCAGAAGTAAAAAAACTCGTTGCGGATTTGTCTGCTAAAGAAGTAGTGCCACCAGAAAAACAGCATCGTCCAAGACCTAAAGTATCTGCTGTAGAAATTACCGAACAGGGAGAACCTTTAGGAAAAAGGATATTGGTTTTTCTGGTTATGGTGATATTTTTTGTGACGGTGATTCTCTTGGCGAAATGGGGAGGTGAGAAGTTGATGGAACGGTTAGCAAAATCACGGCAGGAAAAGAAGGTAAATTTAATACCGACTAAAGCATCAGAGCAAAATAGCCGATAAATCAGGTCAGGTTTAAGACTTCAAGGAGTTCAAATAGTTCAAAGGAAAAAAATTCTGGCCCATTCTTGTTAGAAAGGAACGAATATGAAGAAGTTTATATTGTTCATTTTATTAGTTGTTGCCGGTTATCTGGGTTATACATATCTCTGGAAACCGTCACGGGCACCAAAAGAAACCGTTAGTCCACCAATCAATCAAACAACTACTCAAACCTCTTATCTCCAACCATCTCCAACGAATGGTATTTCTTTTTATGAACAAGGGAAATATAAAGAGGCAATCAGTCGTTTGGAAGAAGAGATGAAGAACCAGACAATAGAAATGCCTGAGCGATGCCTGGCATATATTGCGATGTCGTATGAAAGGTTAGAAAAGCCGGACAAGGCATTGAAGATATGGGAACGGATTATCAAAGAATATCCTCAAAGTATTTATTGCGGTGATGCCTATTATGAAGTAGGCAGACGCACTAAAAATCGTGAGGAGAAGATTAAGTATCTGGAGAAAGCGATGAAATTTCCTGAAAGCCAAGGTGCCAGAATGTCTGGAGTGGAATTGGGCGATTATTATCTTTGTCAAATGGATATGCCGGACCGTGAATATAAAGCCAGAACCTCTTATTCTTTAGCACTGCAAAGTAATATTTCTAAAGAGAAAATATCTGAAATAAAAGGCAAACTTAATGAACTTAATAAGAAACTGGTTTTTTCGTCTTTCCCAACCCAAGATAGCACAATCTACACTGTTAAGCCGGGTGATACTCTTAATGCTATCAGTAAAAAATATAAAGTAGAAGCAGGCAGTGAGAATATTGCCCTTGGGCATATCAGACGAATCAATAACCTGAAATCCACAAATATCCATCCGAATAACAAACTTAAGATTATCACAAATCCAATCTCAGCCAGAATAAGCAAGACAACACTTACACTTACTCTTTATGTAAATAAAGATTTTATAAAAGAATATCCGGTGGGTGTTGGCAATCCAGATAAGGGTAATGATACGCCTGTCGGCACCTTTACAATCGGCTCAAAACTTATTCATCCACCCTGGTATAAGAAAATGCCTGACGGACTTAAAGAAAAAATTCCTTATGGCGATAGACGAAATGTCTTGGGAACAAGATGGATAGGATTTAAGGAAAGTCCGCAATTGGGTATCCACGGCACAACAATGCCAGAAACAATAGGTAAAAAAATATCAGATGGATGTATCAGGATGTATAATCAGGATGTGGAAGAAATCTATGACCTTTTAAGCGAAGGTGCGAAAGTAATTATTGAGGATTAAGCCCCAGATTAAAATGATATGCATCTCGGTAACTGGTCAGCGGATGGCTGACCTGCTAACTAATCTCAAAACTGCCTGCGATGTGGCTACAGGGAGCGGGTCTCGTTCTCGTTTATCCGGGTGTATTGAAATCAGGGCTGATGGTGTTCGTGATTTTTCTTTGTCCCCCTTCAGCGGGATGAAACAAAAACACCCATCTCTTATTTTTACCTGTCTCGGAAAAGATAATATACGACTCTTAAAAGACGCCATTAATTGCAGGCAATTTGAGTTTGTTACTATTGACATTCCTGATGTTTTTAATCTCTCACCTTCCCTGAGAGCGATGCTAAATTTAGCACAACTGAAAAGAGCGAAAATTATTCTGTCATATCATAATTTTCAGAATACGCAGGGTAATATAGAAAAGGTTTATCAGAAACTCTATGACTTAAAACCGCAGGTAATTAAGATTGTAACCTATGCCAGAAATATTTCTGATAATTTTAAGATATTGAAGTTTGCCGGGAGGGTGGTCAAAAACCGTGCTTCTAAACTTATTGCTTTTTGTATGGGTGAGCACGGGCTGATAAGCAGAATCCTGTATAAGAAGTTTGGGTTATTTATGACATACTCTTCTCTTGAAGAAGGCAAAGAATTAGCCGAGGGACAAATTCCTTTCTGGCAGATGAAAAAACTCTATAATGCAGATTCGCTTAATCCCAGAACAAAGGTCTTTGGGTTACTTGGATATCCAATACAACATTCTTTTAGTCCATATTTATTCAACCTCTTTTTCCGGATGAAGAAATCTAATGCGGTTTATCTTCCGTTTAGTATCAAGCCAGAAGATTTTGAGAATGATTTTGCCCGAATAAACTCTTATCTTAAACCAGAAGGATTCAGTGTTACCAGTCCCTATAAAATAAGGATAATGAGATTATTAGATAAAACAGATAAAGTAAGCCGGGAAATTAAGGCAGTAAATACCATTTATCGTGAGGATAATAAACTTATTGGGACCAATACTGACTGGCTTGGTGCATACAAGGTGATAGAATCAATACCAGAGAGAAATTATCCAGAGTATGCCTTTGTCTTGGGACAGGGAGGTGTTTCGCGTGCTTTGGTTTATACTCTTCAGCAACTTAATATAAAAACTACGGTCTTTGCTAAACACCCGGCTAATAGACAAATCCAGCCGTGGCAAAAACTTGCTCAATTCTGCAGTAATTCTGGTGAAAAAGCCTTTCTTATAAATGCGACCCCAGTAGGAATGTTTCCTGATAGCGATAAAAGCCCTGTGGATAAACACCTTCTAAAAAAAGGAATGCTCGTATTTGATACGATTTATAATCCGATAGAGACAAAATTATTAAAGTTAGCCAGACAGAAAGGATGTAAGATTATTCAGGGGCTACAGATGTTTTTCTATCAGGCAATAGAGCAACTTCGGATATTTAAGAGTGTTTTATATAATTAGAAGGATTTTTCTTGACTTTTCTACATACTTATTTAT
>JAGUXD010000094.1 GCA_020062035.1 Candidatus Brocadiia bacterium
GGATATAAATCAAACCGACCAATCCCATTATCAGGATAATAAAAGCAGAAACCAAAATATAACCGACTAATCTTGCGAATATAATCGTCTCACGAGACACTGGCTTGGTTAGAACCAGAAAAAGCCGTCTGGTTTCTATATCAGATGAGATTGAAACCGAAGCAAGAAATATTGCGATAAGAACCCCGAAAAATGTGATACTCTGAAATGTCCAGGTCTGGACCAATTTAAGACGGTCCACCGGAGACACAATCGGGAAAAAAGCCGACGAGATCATAAGCCCGATAGAAAATACCAATAGTATCAAAAGAAGTTTCTTACGAAGCGATTCTCGATAAGTTAATATAACAATTGCCCAAAAACTATTCATAAGTTTATCGTTTTTCCAATCTCTGCGGGATTAGGAACCACCTTAATACCGCAACTTTTGAGTTTTTCTATCTTTTCCCCGGCAGTGCCTTTGCCACCTAAAATAATCGCTCCAGCATGCCCCATTCGTTTACCTTCTGGTGCAGTTCTACCGGCAATAAAGGCCACTACCAGTTTGGTTATGTTTTTCTTGATATAATAAGCCGCATCTTCCTCCATTGTTCCGCCAATCTCGCCTATCATTACAATACCTTTGGTCTTCTTATCCTTCTGGAATAATTCCAGGACATCTATAAAAGATGTTCCAACAATCGTATCTCCGCCAATCCCTAAACAAGTTGATTGTCCCAACCCTAAATTAGTTATCTGCCAGACCGCTTCATAGGTAAGTGTTCCACTTCGTGAGACCACGCCGATATTACCTTTTTTATGGATATAACCGGGCATAATACCTATCTTGGTCTCATCCGGCGTGATAATACCGGGACCATTTGGTCCAATCAGACGAACCCCTTTATCTTTATAGAACTTATAGACCATTGCCATATCAAGTGTCGGAATCCCTTCAGTGATGCAGACGACTAATTTAATACCGGCGTCGGCTGATTCATAAAGTGCATCAGCGGCAAAGGCCGGCGGCACGAAAACAACACTCGTATCAGCATCAGTAGCATTAACGGCCTGGCGAACCGTATCAAAGATAGGAATTTTATCTAAAAACTTGGTTGTGCCTTTGCCCGGTGTAACACCTGCGACTATCTTTGTTCCGTATTCTAACATCTGCTGGGTATGAAAACTACCGGCGCTACCAGTGATACCCTGCACAATAACCTTGGTGTTTTTATTTACTAAGATACTCATACCTTTAACTAAAGAACTTAAGAACTAAAATACGAAAGAACAAGTTTTATTTCTCCGTTCTTTAATTCTTCCGTTTATTTGTTAGCAAAAGTTACTACTTTAGCGGCCGCATCATTCATCGTATTTGCCGAAATAATATTTAGTCCTGACTTTTTCAAGATGTCCTTGCCAATCTCTACATTTGTTCCTTCCAGCCGAACGACCATAGGCAAATGTAGTCCGACCTCTTTTACTGCGGCAGAAATCCCTTCAGCAATCACATCGCATTTCATAATCCCGCCGAAGATATTAATGAGAATGGCTTTTACATTCTTATTTGATATTAAGAGTTTGAAGGCATTAGCGACCTGTTCTTTGGAAGCACCGCCACCGACATCAAGGAAATTAGCCGGCTCACCGCCGTGTAGTTTTATCAAATCCATTGTTGCCATCGCTAGGCCCGCACCATTCACCATACACCCGATATTACCATCTAAACCAATATAAGAAATGTCAAATTTAGACGCCTCATATTCTATTGGATGCTCTTGAGAAACATCACGCATCGCCAGTAAATCCTGATGGCGAAATAAAGCCCGCTCATCAATATTTATCTTGGCATCAAGGGCAACTAAACCCCGCTCCTTGTTGATAATTAACGGATTTATCTCTGCTAAACTGCAATCATTTTCTATAAATAACCGGCTAAAATTAAGGAAGAGATTAACGTTCTGAGCGTAGAACACAGGACGTAGGGTTTGCTCTATGTTCTCTGCTAATGTATATGCCAATTGCCGTGCCTGATATGGCTGTAATCCTAAATGCGGATGTAGGGAATATTTAATGACTTTATCCGGCGATTTACGAGCGAGTTCCTCTATCTCCATCCCACCCTCAGCAGATGCCATCAATACCGCACAATTATTCTTACGGTCGATTACAATGCCTACATATAATTCTTTTTCTACAACCAGTGTTTCTTCTATCAGTAATTTATGCACGGGTTTGCCAGTGGAACCGGTTTGATGGGTAACTAATGTTTTACCGATAAGTTCGGATGCGACTTTTACCGCTTCATCAGGCGAATTGACTATTTTAATACCGCCGGCTTTACCGCGTCCGCCTGAATGAACCTGTGCCTTGAGCAGTGCCCGAGAAAGGTTTAACTTCTTAAAGACCTCTCCTGCCTCATCTTTTTCGCTAATCACTTCGCCCTGCGGGGTCTTGATACCGTACTTTCTTAATAACTCTTTTGCCTGATATTCGTGCAGATTCATAATTAGAATGACAAGAAAACAGTCACAGATTAAATTCAATCTGCGTAATCTGTGGCTTACTTTCCGCCAGAGGCGGATCTGCCTTTGGCATGACATTCGGCTAAATAATTACTCATAACAGTATAGTATAATAATTTACATCTTTCTACCCACGGAGTCCAAGAAAATCAGACGAAATCACGTTGTCGGGTAACCCACTGTCCCGCTAAA
>JAGUXD010000184.1 GCA_020062035.1 Candidatus Brocadiia bacterium
CGATAGTGGGGGAAAGGAAATTCGCCTTTGCCAGGAATTATCCTATTAAAGCAAAACGACTTCTTTTACACTCCGCTTTTCTTTCGTTTATACACCCTGTAAGCGGGCAAAGAATGAGTTTTACATCAAATATGCTTGACCCCGAACCCTTCGTGGCACAGATTAAATCTTGATTTTGCTCCGGATAATTTTATCCTATCAATTATATGAACAAGTTATTGAATTACCTCTTTTATTTATCTTTATCCTTAGTAATCGGATTAGGATTTTTGTTGCATTCCCGCCCCTGCGGGACAGGAGAACATTCTATCTGGTATCATAAAATCCCTGTATTTGATATTTTGTTTGGATTTATAGGTTGTATTATCTTAATCCTATTCTCTAAATTTATCATAGCGAATTTAGTGAAACGAAAAGAAGATTATTGGAAGGCGCAGTAAAATGATTCATCCTTCGTTTGTTTTCTTGGCCGGGGCATTAATTGTTCCATTTCTTCGTTCTCGTCTTGCCCGATTGATATTATTACTGGTTATCCCTGTAGGAGCATTTTTGCTTTTCCTTGTCCTTCCCACAGATTCTCTATCTAAAACTGTCTTTGGATACAATTTAACGCCGATAAGATTAGACGCCCTTTCTTTACCCTTTGGTTATATTTTTATTATCATCGCCTTTGGGGGAATAATTTATGCGTTACATATAAAAGAAACATTTCAACATAGTGTAGCATTTTTCTATGCCGGGAGTTCCTTAGGCGCGGTCTTATCAGGCGATTTTATCACGCTTTTTATCTTCTGGGAATTAATGTCTCTCTCAGCCGTCTTTCTTATCTGGTCTAATAAAACAGCTGCCTCTTTGAATGCCGGGCTTCGCTATCTGATGGTCCATATCTTTGGCGGTGTCTGCCTTTTGGCCGGGATTCTCATTCATTATCACCACACTGCAAGTTTCTCATTCGGCACAATCGGAGATTCGCCGGGCAGGTTATTTATCCTTTTAGGATTTATGATAAATGCCGCTGTAGTTCCTTTTCATTCCTGGCTTACTGACGCTTATCCTGAAGGCACAATCACGGGCAGCGTCTTTTTAAGTGCCTTTACCACAAAGACAGCGGTTTATGTCTTGGCACGTGGATTTGATGGCTCGGAATTACTGATGTGGTTAGGCGCAATTATGGCAATTTATGGCGTTCTCTTTGCAACTATAGAAAATGACCTGCGCCGACTTCTTTCTTATCATATCGTAAGTCAGGTCGGTTATATGGTCGCTGGCGTCGGCATAGGCACTTATCTTAGTATTAACGGCTCAATTGCCCATGCTTTTTCTCATATCCTTTATAAGGCATTGCTTTTTATGTCTGCAGGAAGCATCATATATTTAACTGGTAAAAGAAAATTATCTGACCTGCAGGAAACTAACAATAATATGTCTCTGGTAATGGTTTTCTATCTTATAGGTGCGTTCTCTATCTCAGGCATCCCACTATTTAACGGATTTATTTCTAAATCAATTACTGTCTATTCAGCAGGCGAAGCGCATCGGTATCCGATTGAATTATTATTACATCTTGCTTCAATCGGAACATTTTATTGCATCACTCTGAAAGTGCCGTATTGTTTACGGCAGACCGGCAGACCAGCAGACCAGCAAACAGTCCCAGCAGGAACATTACCTTTTAATATGATATTAGGAATGTCATTTATTTCGTTATTATGTATTATCTTTGGAGTGTATCCTTCATTACTATATAAGATATTACCATATCAGATGGAGTTCTCGCCTTATACAGGAGTGCATATTATTAACACAATGCAATTAGTGTTAGCCACTGCCTTTGCCTTCTGGTTATTACGGCATAAATTAGTGGGTCAGGCAATAATTAATTTGGATACGGACTGGTTCTATCGCAAAGGTGCAGTTGTATTTTTATGGCTCATTCACAAAGTTGTTCTTGCTCTGCGATTTAAGATACAGGACTATACCGGTAAAATAGTAGTCAGGGTTGGAGATTTGCTGAAATCAGAACCTCTTACCGAAAAATATTCAAGACAAAGAGGAGTAAGTTTTGGAGTCCTATTTTTCCTTATAGTTTTATTTGCGCTCTCTATAATTAAACTTTTCACCAAGTAAAATTCAGCCACAGGCTTAATACATTTTCCTATACTGTAAATAAAAAGCCCCCCGACGCCCCGATGAAATCGGGGTCGGGGGGCTGTGACCACCAGGTAATTTAGCCATATTGTTTTGGGAACACGAAATTTGTTATCTTTCCTCACCGAGACCAACATAGTCTCTGTGAGATTCTTTGCTACTTTATTTTGTTGCCCTTTTTGAGGTATCCGAAGAATTAACGAAATTCTCCATCTTTTTGATGCTCTCGTCCATCATATTCCAATACTGCTGTTGTCCTTGCTTTGCGCGGTTCGTCCAATCAGCAATCAACTTCTTGCTCTCATCTTGAACCACAGTTCCTTGTTTAAAAAGAGCATCCATTGTTTTTTCCCACTGCTCCATAGACATCTTCATTATCTGCATTGTCGTTGTTGTATAATCTTTTGCAATATTAAACACGGTTTGTGCCATTTTTTGTTGGTCAAACATCCTGTTCACTCCTTTCATTCCCTCATTAATATAGGCTAAAATCTCCTGTGCCATTTTCTCGTGGCTAAATATGCCATCCATCCTTTTTATCACCCCCTCTTATTTTCTCGGCAAAAATTGAATTAGTATATTATATTATTTATCCATTTTTGTCAAGAGAAACTTTGAAAAATATTCGTAATTTTTATGTAATGCTCAACATCCGCTGGATTGACCTAATCGCAAGGCTGGCAATATCATCAGGAACACTTACCCGGCTCTCCATATCTTCTAATGCCCACATAATCTTCTCTAATGTATTGAGTTTCATATTGGGACAATCCGCAAGGTCTCCTGCAGCAATAAATGTCTTGTCCGGATTCTCTTTCTTAAGCCGATGCAGTATTCCTATTTCTGTGCCGATAATAAATTCCTTGTCCTGATAGTCCTGACAATATTTCAGGATTCCGCATGTGGATGCAACCTTATCCGATAAAGCAATCACCGAGGATGTGCATTCAGGGTGAACCACTACTTTTGCCTTCGGATACAGTTTCTTTTTCTGTTGGATGTTTTCGGGTCTGATTCTGCGATGGGTCGGGCAATAACCACGCCAGAGAATCATCTCGCGTCCGGTTTGAGACCTGACATAATCGCCTAAATGCTGGTCCGGAATAAAAATAATCCTTTTCCCTTCTGGAATCGTCTTTACTACTTTTACTGCATTGGAAGAGGTGCAACAATAATCGCTTTGTGCCTTTATAGCGGCGCTGCTGTTTATATATGTAACCACAACTGTATCCGGATATTGCTTCTTTAATTCTTTAAGTTCTCTTGGTGTAATCATATTTGCCAGAGGACAGCCTGCGTGAATATCAGGCATCAGGACAACCTTACCCGGGCACAAAATAGCGGTGGTTTCTGCCATAAAATGGACACCGCAGAAGACGATTACTTTAGTATCAGTGCGGCTGAAAGCGGTTTGAGCCAAGCCAAGAGAATCGCCGACATAATCAGCGATATCCTGAACTTCAGGAATTTGATAATTATGCGCCAGAATTATGGCTTCTCGTTCCTTCTTGAGTTCCTGAATACGAGTAATTATTGATGTCATAAATATTGTGATATTATATATATTCTATTATATTAAAGCAACTAATATGCAAAACCGAGCGGTGAAAACCTTATGAACAAAGTCTTCAACAAATCGCTTCAGGAAAAATATTATTTTACCCATCTTGAGAATGGCTTGCCGGTTTTCGTCATCCCGAAAAAAGGCATCAACGAGAAGGTCGCTCTTATTTCTGTGAAATACGGTTCCACAGATAACAGATGGGGAGATACTACGGTCCCTAACGGCATCGCCCATTTCTTAGAGCATCAGCAGTTCAAAAAAGAACAGGGCGATATCTTAACGCTCTTCGCCCGTTATGGCGCTTCTTGTAACGCCTCTACCAGTTATCAGACCACTACTTATCATTTCTCCTGCACAGACCATTTTGATGATAATTTGGATATCCTTCTTAAAACCGTATTCAGCACCTATTTTAACGCCGAAGGTATCGCAAAAGAAAAGGCAATTATTGAACAGGAACTACGGATGTATCAGGATATGCCTCATTTCAGGGTCTATGACAACCTGATGAAAAATATCTATCATAAACATCCAGCGAGAATCCCGATAGGTGGAACCGTTGAAACCGTGCGCACTATTACCGAGAATTTACTTCGCAGGTGTTATCAAACCTTTTATCATCCTTCTAATATGGTAGCAGTAATCTGCGCTGATATGGAACCAAACAGGGCTATAGAAACACTCAAGAATCGGATAACGAAGATTTTACCTGTGGATATGGATAAAACATTTGATGCCTCAAAAGACATCACACGACTCCTGCCCGAAGAGCCGGCAGACGTAAAAAACCACTCATCCACAGAAAAAATGCCAGTAAGCACCCCATATCTACTCATCGGCTACAAAGACACTCATTCAGGAATGAACGGAATCCCCTTCTTAAAACAAAACATTATTACAGATATATTACTTGAACTAATCTTTGGTAAGAGTTCCAGGTTATACTCTAAACTATATGAGGAAAAACTCATTGATGACCGTTTTGGTTGTGGTTATATCGCGTATCAAACCTTTGGATTTGTTCTTATTTCTGCAGAGACCGAAAAACCTGATGTCTTACACTCAATAATCCTGAACGAATTAAAGAAACTATCTCAACAGAAACTATGTAAAAAGCAACAGATGGAATTCCTCAAAAGAAAGATGCTCGGGAAATTTATCTGGACATTCAATTCGCCGATGGCGATTGCGGCATTATTTGCCGGATATTATTTTAACAATATCATCTCATTCCTGGATGGTTCTCAGGTTTATGATACACCCAACCTTATTCGTAAAATCAGTGCTGATGATATTCAGGAACGATTCAGTAAAATCCTTGATGAAAGATACCAATCCATCTCGCTAATCAATCCACTTTAATAATATCCCGGTGGGATTATTTGACATCCGGTAGAGCGCATTGTAAAATGCCTACAATTATGCCAAAGATATTTTCCATAGAAATACCTGCTGACCTTGAGACGCCTGTCTCGGCTTACCTTAAACTGAGACCCTCTGGCGCCTGTTTCCTCCTGGAAAGCACCGAGAATATTGAATCCATTGGTCGTTTCTCGTTTATCGGACTTAATCCGGTGCTGACGGTTGGTCTTAAGAAAGGTGCTACTTCTCTATCGTTTCTACGAAAAGACATTCTACGACAGTCAGATGGAGATATGCCATCGCTTTTAGGCGGATTGGTCGGATATGTCGGCTACGAGATTTGCAACCTCTTTGATAATGTCCCGCGCCCCAAGACTGACCCGATTGGACTACCGCCGGTCTACCTGATTAGGCCCGGGACCATCATTGTCTTTGACCATCTCAAAAAGAAAATGGGAATCTTTACGATTGCCAGAGGTAAAATTGACGAAATCATCAATACATTCACCAAGCCCATTCCCGCCCTTGGCCCCGAAGGGCGGCAGATTGACTGGGTTCTTCGCAGACCTGCCCGCCATATGGCAGGCGGGGCCGAGAAGAACGCAAAAGGGCTACAGGAATCTAATTTCTCAGCCCGGGGATACGAGAGCATGGTGCGCCGGGCAAAGGACTACATCACGGCTGGTGATATCTTTCAGGTCGTTCTTTCACATCGGCTGAGCGGCCAGACCTCTGTGGAGCCCTTCCAGACCTACCGGGCAATGAGAATACTTAATCCGTCTCCTTATATGTTCTTCTTTGAGTTCGGCGATACATCCTTGGTCGGCTCATCACCCGAGATGCTCGTCAAGGCAGAGAATAATCAGGTACTCCTGCGTCCGATTGCTGGCACCCGGCCACGCGGTTCAACACCATCTGAAGATATTAAACTTAAGCAGGAACTGCTATCTAATCCCAAAGAGAATGCCGAGCATTCAATGTTAGTTGACCTCGGCCGCAACGACCTCGGACGCGTCTGTGAATTCGGAAGTGTTCACCTATCTGAACATAAAAAGGTAGAGTTCTGCTCGCATGTGATGCATATGGTTTCCACTATTACCGGCCGGCTCAAGGATGATAAAGATATATTTGATTTATTCCAGGCGGTATTTCCGGCTGGCACCGTCACCGGTGCGCCCAAGATACGCGCTATGGAAATCATTACCGAACTTGAGAATACCTGCCGCGGTCCTTACGCAGGCGCAATGGGCTACTTTGGCGCCAACGGCAATATGGATATGTGCCTGACTATCAGAACGATTGTCTTCAAGGGTAATAGATATTTTATCCAGGCAGGAGCCGGTATTGTCTATGATTCTAACCCCTCACAGGAATATCAGGAGACCCTCAATAAAATGGCTGTTTTAAGAAAGGCGATTGAGATGGCGGAAAGGGAACAATTATGATTCTACTAATAGATAATTATGATTCATTTACTTACAATTTAGTTCAGGCATTCGGAGAAATCATTACCGAGAGAAAAGGTAAAACTCAGATGGCTGAGCAAATCAAGGTATTCCGTAATGATAAAATAGGACTCTCACTCGCGAAGGCACTTAAACCGTCTTATCTGGTTATCTCGCCCGGACCAAAACGACCTGAGGATGCTGGGGTGTCCAATCAACTGATTAAGTATTTTGTCGGCAGGCGTCCGGTTCTGGGGGTGTGTCTGGGGCATCAGTGTATGTCATATATTTTCGGTGGCAAGGTGCTCCGTGCAAAGGCGCCGGTGCACGGAAAGACCTCCAAGGTCTATCACGATAATAAGACCATCTATGATGGCTTAAGTAACCCGTTTGTAGCCGCAAGATATCATTCATTAATTGTGGATGAAAAGACCCTACCGAAATGTTTTGAGGTCAGTGCCTATACCAGAGACGGCGAGATAATGGGTATCCGGATGAAAGATTCACTCGTGGAAGGCGTCCAATTCCATCCAGAATCTTATCTAACCCCTGAAGGTAAGCAGTTATTGAGAAACTTTCTAATGTTATGAAAGAGTTTCTTTCTCGTATAGTAAATGGTGAGAATTTGTCCCGTGCTGAATCAAGAGATGTGATGGTGAAAATAATCTCTGGCTCGGTTGAGCCGGTTCAGACTGCCGCATTCCTTGTTGCTCTTAAGACCAAGAATGAGAGTATTGATGAGGTGGTTGGTTTTGTCCAGGCAATGCGGGAGAAGATGGTATCTATCAAGGGCGGTGAAAATGCGATTGACCTGTGCGGGACAGGTGGTGACCGTAAAAGCACCTTCAATATTTCTACAACTGCTTCTTTCGTGGTCTCTGCCGCGGGTCTGCCGGTTGCCAAGCACGGTAACCGCAGTGTTTCAAGCCGATGCGGTAGCGCGGATATACTGGAGAAATTAGGTGCGAAGATTGACCTTTCAACGCAGACCGCTGAAAGATGTCTTAATGAAATCGGCTATACCTTTCTTTTCTCTCCTAACTTCCATCCGGCGATGAAGAATGTCGCCCCTGTCAGAAAAGCATTAGGCATTCCCACGGTCTTTAATATTCTCGGTCCTCTGTGCAATCCGGCTAATGTAAAAAGCCAGTTAATCGGAATATATGACCCGGCTAAGACGAGATTAATTGCGGAAGTCCTGAAGGAGTTAGGGCATAAGAGTGCGCTGGTCGTGCATAGCAGAGACGGGCTGGACGAAATCTCGCCATCCAAACCAACAGAAGGTATTCTTCTTTCTGACAATTCCCTTAAAGGAATAGAAATAAATCCCGAAGAATTCGGCATTAAAAATAAGAATATAAAATCACTTTTTGTAAGTAATATAGATGAAAGCGTTAAGATGTTGAATGCTGTATTAAAAGGTGAGAAAACACCGGCCCTAAACGCGGTCCTGCTTAATACCGCAGCTGTTTTATATATCGATAAGAAGGCAAACTCTATTAAACAGGGCTTATCTATTGCCGCAGACACCATTGACTCTGGAAAAGCACTGAAGAAGTTAAATGACTTTATCAAACTCTCTAATCAACTATGAAAAGGTCTTTTCTTGAAGATGTAATTGCCTACAAGAAGCAGTGCATCCGCAGGAGCAAGATAGCAGAACCGCTTTCTTACCTGCGTAACCAAATAAGGAGATTACCAAAACCAAGGTCGTTAAGTAATGCTATCTTAAAAGGTAGCGGTATAATTGCCGAGATAAAAAGGCGGTCTCCATCAAGACATTTCGGTAAGGTCAATGATATCATTGCGCTGGCTGAGGTGTATGAGAAAAACGGTGCCTGCGCAATATCCGTCCTGACTGATGAGAAATTCTTCGGCGGCTCGCTTCTGGACCTCCAACAGGTCAAAGCAGCGGTCAGTGTGCCGGTCCTGAGAAAGGACTTTATTATTGATGAATATCAAATATACCAGTCCCGTGCTTATGGTGCTGATGCGGTATTATTAATCGCTTCTGTCATGGATGACCCTCACCTGATGAGATTGTATAAGGTCGTTAGAAGACTCGGTATAGAGGCCCTGATAGAAGTGCATAATCAAGGCGAATTGATGGCAGTGATGGACTTGTTCTTCTCTAAACAGGGAGTAATTATGGGTATAAATAATAGAGACCTCAGAACCCTTAAAGTTGACCTTGAGACCTCACGGTATCTCTTGTTGTGGGTGCTGATGCCGATGATAAGGATAGTGGAGAGTGGAATTCATACCAGGCGCCAGATAAGAGAATTCTTTCGTAGAGGTGCTGATGGCTTCCTCATCGGTGAGGCACTCCTTGAGTCGCCTTCACCCGGAAAGCGATTGCGGGAATTGATTTGGGCAGCACCTACCACCTGATAATATCAGGGGTGGGGGGTATGGTGTCAAAAACTCGCTTAAGTTCAGGGTTCACCGAATTTTTATGGTAAAAGTAAAGATATGTGGTATAACTAACTACCGTGATGCGGCTGATGCCGTGGATTGCGGTGCAGACGCTCTCGGTTTTGTTCTGGCAAAAAGCCCAAGACAGATAACCATCTCTAAGGCAAAAGCAATTATCCAGAAACTACCGGTTTTCGCTATCAAGATAGGGGTATTCGTTAATGCGCCTCTTCAGGAGGTTCGTTCTGCCTTACATTATTGCGGATTTAATTTAGCACAATTACACGGTGATGAAAGCAAACAATATTTTCGTTCTCTATCACCTTATGCCTTAAAAACATTCAGGGCTGAAAACGAAACCATCGTTGAGAAGATAAGGTCCTATGACGTTCGGAGTTTCTTACTGGACGCATTTAATCCACGGTTATATGGCGGAACAGGTCAATTGGTCAACCTCAATCTCGCTAGAAAAGCATCTAAATTGGGTAATATGCTCTTATCAGGTGGTCTTACTCCTGAGAATGTTTGTCGGATAATATCTCTTGTCAAACCGTATGGTGTTGATGTATCTTCAGGTGTTGAGAAGAGGC
>JAGUXD010000103.1 GCA_020062035.1 Candidatus Brocadiia bacterium
AGATATAAAATCATTTTTCAGCAGACCTTAATTACCATTCGTCATCTTCCATTCCTCTCTTACTCGCTGTTAGACCCCAGTGGGGTCGTTACAGTAAATTATATTTACCACAGACCCCGACCCCGATTTCATCGGGGCATCGTGGCAGATAAACACAGATTTAATTATTATCTGTGTCTATCTGTGTTCATCTGTGGTTTCATATAATTTCCTATGCTATCAGGAAAAATTGTAATCACCCCGAAAGCATTCGGGGTGAAATCTGTGGTTTCAATATACGATTAAAGATATTTTTCTGATTTTTAAGTGAATTATTTGACAGAGAATAAATTTGTTTATATAAAATTGGTCTTTGTTATTATTATGAAAAAGAGATTAATCGGTATCGTTACGAAAAATAATTCTGCTAAAACTATCACCGTAACTATTGAAAGATTGGTCAAGCATCCTAAATACGAGAAGTTCTTGCGTAAGAAAACGACCCTGAAGGTCCACGATGAGAAAGACCAAGCCAAAAGCGGTGATAAGGTGGAAATTATAGAAACAAGACCTTTAAGCAAGACAAAAAGATGGTCTCTGGTAAGGGTTATCTCTTAAAAATCTGGATTGGGGTCATGTTTATTATGATAATGATGAGAACTAAATTATCTGTGGCTGACAATACCGGTGCTAAAATAGCCAGTTGTATTCAGATATTGGGTGGCAGTCATCACAGATATGGATATGTTGGTGATATTATCGTAGCAAATGTTAAAAAGGTAACCGGCGCTGGTGATGTAAAAAAGGGCGATGTGGTACGCGGTGTCATTGTCAGAACTAAACAACCAATCCATAGACCCGACGGCACTTATGTCCGTTTTGACCGAAATGCGATGGTTCTGATTGATGCTGAAGGAAACCCTAAAGGCACAAGGGTCTTTGGCGTGGTGCCACGGGAATTAAGACAAAACTTTATGAAGATTATCTCTCTGGCAACAGAGGTTGTCTAACTTATGATGCGAATAAGAAAAAATGATACGGTTAAGATTATCTCCGGGGAATCACGGGGCAAGACGGGTAAGGTATTAAGGGTTTTTCCTGCTGCAGAATCTGCCCTGGTGCAGGGCGTAAATCTGCGCTGGAAACATATTCGCCGTAGCCAGCGATACCCGCGCGGTGCGCGCATCCAGAAAGAAACCCCAATCCATTTATCTAAATTAAAACTTATCTGCTCTAACTGTAATAAACCAACAAAGGTTTCTTATAAAATAAACGAAGGCGGTGTAAAAAATCGGGTCTGTAAAAAATGCTTACAACCTGCATGAAACTATGAATATTCCGCGTTTATTGGAAAAATATCAAAAAGAGATAGTGCCAATGCTGCTCACAGAAGTCCCACATCAAAACCGTTTTGCAGTTCCTAAATTGGAGAAAATTGTGGTAAGTATGGGCGTTGGTAAAGTAACCGAGAATAAAGACAGGTTGGAAGCAGCAGGTAACGATTTGGCGATTATTACCGGACAAAAACCTATTCTTACCAAAGCCAGACAGAGTGTTGCAGGGTTCAAATTACGCAAAAATGAACTAATCGGCTGTAAGGTAACCCTTCGCAAACAGATGATGTATTACTTTTTAGATAAACTTATCAGTATCGTTATCCCACGCCAGAGGGATTTCAGGGGCTATTCTAAAAAATCATTTGACCAAGGCGGTAATTATAATTTAGGTATCCCTGAGCAATCGCTTTTTCCTGAGATTAATATTGATAATGTGAAATTTGTCCAGGGGATGGATATTACTTTAGTGATTAAATCTCCATCAATAGAGTTATCACATAAAATGCTTAAACTAATGGGATTTCCGTTTAGGGATTAAATAAGTATGGCAAAAAAGTGTCTACGAATAAAGCAGCAAAAAGAACCGAAGTTCAAGGTGCGAAAATATAACCGCTGTCAACTTTGCGGACGACGACGTAGTTATTATCGTAAATTCCAGATATGCCGTATCTGCTTTAGAAATATGGCATGGGAAGGTAAACTGCCCGGCGTAAGAAAAGCAAGTTGGTGAATAAAAGAAAGGTGAATATAAATGAGTGTAACTGACCCAATTGCTGATATGTTGACCCGTATTCGTAATGCGAATATGATAAAAGCGACATCTGTTGTCATCCCGTTATCTAATCTGAAAAAAGCCGTTGCCTCGGTTCTTAAGGAAAATGGCTACATCAAGGATTTTAAGATAATGGAAAACCGCTCTTTTAAGGTCTATCTAAAATACACCATTGATAATGAACCTATTCTCAGCAGATTAAAACGAATAAGTACCCCAGGACGAAGAATCTATCGGGGTTATCAGGATATGGAAAAGGTTCTTGATGGACTGGGAATGGCTATTGTTTCCACCACTAAAGGGATTTTAACAGACCACGAATGCAGAAAACTTAAACTCGGTGGCGAGGTGCTCTGTCATATTTGGTAATAAGATGCCCGATACATTATTATATCTTCCACTTTTTTATATCATTCTTCTGTTTTCGGTAATTATTCACGAATGTGCCCATGCGATTGCGGCTTATAAATTAGGGGACCCGACCGCCTATTATCAAGGCAGGATTACCCTGAATCCCATTCCACATATTGACCTTGTCTGGACAATCATTATTCCGCTCTTGACTTATTTAGGAGGCGGATTTATTTTTGGTGGTGCTAAGCCTGTGCCAATAAACCCTTATAATTTCAGGCATCCTGAAAAAGGAATGATGCTCTCAAGTATCGCGGGTCCTCTGTCTAATTTCGCATTAGCATCGCTTGGATTTCTGGCATTTTTCTTATCAGTCAAAGTTCTACCAATCAGAGATGAATTCCTACGGTTTAATATCTACATCTTTACAATGATGATTCTACTAAATATTCTACTTGGTATATTTAACTTGATACCGATACCGCCATTAGACGGTTCCCGCGTTCTCCGGTATTTTGTCCCCTGGCATATGAAGGAAACACTTGACAGGATTGAACCTTTTGGCTTTATTATTATTATCATTTTTGTGATGAGTGGAGGAACTTTGTTTATCGGTAAATTATTAAATTTCATTCAGCATTTATTATTTTCTATTCTTTAATATATGTGTTATGCGATCCCCGGTAAAATAGTGGAATTAGATACGAGGAGCGCAACTATAGAATATTATGGTGAAAAGAAAAAGGCGTATACTGACCTTGTCGATGTAAAAGAGGGTGATTATGTGTATGCTCAAGGCGGATTTGTTATCAGCAAAGTCCCTGAAGAGGAGGCATTAAATATCCTGAAAGATTGGCAGGAACTCTTCTTCCAACTCCAGGAAACAGACAGAAAACTCTCTAATAACCCAAAAACCATTTATCAGAGAGCAAATGCAGTCCGCCAGAAATACCAGGGCAATTCCTGCTGTGTTCACGGTATCTTGGAATTTTCTAACCACTGCTCTCAAAACTGTTTCTATTGCGGTATCAGAAGTGATAACAGAAATATCTCACGATATCGGATGTCTGTTGATGAAATCCTCTCCAATGTTGAATATGCGGTTAATAAATTGGGCTTTAAGGCATTGGTCCTGCAATCTGGCGAGGATTATTGGTATGATGAAGAAAAACTGACTACAATGATAAAGCAAATCCGTGATAATTTCCCCTCGCTTATTTTCTTGAGCATCGGCGAAAGGGATGAGAAAACTTATAAACGTCTGTTTGAGGTTGGTGCCCGTGGCGCTTTAATCAGGTTTGAGACATCTAACCGAGAACTTTATTCCAGATTTAAGCCCGGCTCTTCTTACGATAAACGAATTGACCTTATAAGAAACTTAAGAAAAATAGGGTATCTCATTATTACTGGATTTTTAGTCGGCTTGCCCGGGCAGAAAAGCAAGGAAATTCTTACAGATATCCAATTAACTGCCGAGTTGGACGCAGAGATGTTTTCGTTTGGTCCATTTATACCACATCCTCAAACACCTCTGCACAATACACCCCTGCCAGAATTAGACACTATGCTTAATGCAATTGCAAAATCGCGATTGATGTCGCCTTCTGCTAAAATTCTTGTTACCACTGCATTAGAAACATTAGATAAAGAAAAAGGTGCCAGAGAAGGACTGATGGCAGGTGCTAACTCATTGATGATAAATATTACACCTATCAAATATCGCAGATTATACGAGATTTATCCAAACCGCGCCGGAACCGAAGATGATACCCAGACTCGGATAGACGCCGTTCTTACATTATTATACTCTTTAGGCAGAGCACCTACTGATTTGGGAATATAATATATGCAAACCAAAGGCAGAATACTCTTGGTGGATGATGATGAGAGTATTTGCAATGTTTTAGACATCGTACTAAAAAACGAAGGTTATGATATCACGACTTGCCGCAGCGCTTCTTCTGCCATGCGGTATTTTCAGGACGCATCTCTTAAAGACCCCTTTGATATCGTCTTACAAGATATCCGAATGCCAAATATCTCGGGATTAGAACTAATTAAAAAATATTGTGAAATAGACCCCAATGTAATAATTTTAATAATCACTGCGTTTTCGGACTGGGAAAATGCAGTAGAATCAATGCGTCAGGGCGCATTTGACTACATAAAAAAACCCTTTGATAATGAATTAGACCTGAAACCTGCACTTCAGCGGGCAATGGAAGTCCGTCGTATTAGAGACAGTATCAATCCATCTCTCGTTGTAGATAATCTTAAAATCATCGGCTCAACTGCCGAGATGAAAAAAATCTATAATCTGGTACGACGAATAGCGTTAACCAATAGCACGGTTTTAATCCAGGGCGAAAGCGGAACAGGTAAAGAACTTATTGCTCGGGCGATTCATTATCAATCAAACCGCGCCGCTTATCCCATCTTATCCGTGAATTGCGCCGCTTTCGGTGAAAATCTATTGGAAAGCGAACTCTTCGGACATATCAAGGGCTCTTTTACTAATGCCTTCTCGGATAAAAAGGGTCTCTTAGAGGTCTCTAATAAAGGCTCTTTCTTTCTGGATGAATGCTCTGAACTCTCACCGGCTTTACAGGTCAAGTTATTAAGAGTGATTGAAGCCAAAGAATTTATTCCAGTCGGCTCAACTGAAACCAAAAAAGTGGATGTCCGTTTTATTGCGGCTACAAATACAGACCTCTCTGAACAGGTAAGAAAAGGCAATTTCCGTGAGGACTTATTTTATCGGCTGAATGTGATTTTTATCCATCTCCCGCCTCTACGCGAACGTCAGGACGACATCCTGCTTTTAGCAGGCCATTTCCTTAATAAATATAACAAAATAATGGGCAAGGAAATAAAGGGCTTTTCTGATGAGGTAATGAACATCCTCTATAACCATTACTGGCAGGGTAATATCCGTGAATTAGAAAATGTCATCCAGCGCGCGATTGCATTAGCAGAAAATAAAATCATCAAAATAGAAGACCTGGGCTTAACGCAGCCCCGCACTCAAATGACTATCTCCGACTCCGCTACCGCCTTGCATCTGCAAGATTTAGCAAAACCAACCCTGCCATTTGAGTGCGGCGTTAATTTAGAAGATAAACTACAGCAAATAGAAGTAAACTATATTAAACTTGCATTAGAAAAAAATAAATATAATCAAATAGCAACTGCAAAGATGCTTGGACTGAATCTCCGCTCTTTGTGTTATAAGATAAAGAAATATAAAATTATCTAATGATGAGTATTATATTTGACCAGCACAATGCGTATCATCTTCTTAAACAATTAGCATTCCCTCGTTCAGGAGGCACTCCAGAAGAAAAAACTGCCACGACCATATTAAAACGGTATTTAATCTCATCAGGATTAAAACCCAAGGAAGAAACTTTTGGTATCCAGAATTACAAAGAGATTGTTGCTTCTTTAGAAGTTGTCCGACCATATCGCAAAAAATATAAGGTTGCGGTAATTGGTAATAGTGGCTCAACGCCCGGTAAAGGAATAACTGCAGAATTGGTCCATATTACTTCTTCTGCCCCAGAGGAACTCAAAAAAGCCCGAAATAAAATAGCCCTAACTTATAATCCACTTGATAAAACATTCTATCAGCGATTAAAAAAACACCAGATAAAAGCGATTATTCGGGTAACCTCTCCGGTTAAAGAACTCCGTCATCTTAAACTCAACGACTTTTTTATTAAAGCATATGGCAAAATTCCCTCGGTTATACTCGGCTATGATGATGCATTAGAGATTATTCATAAAAACGGTGAAATCATAAGAGTTGTCTCAAGGCAAAAAGAATTCAAGGCAACTTCCCGCAATATCATTGCAACTATTCAGGGCTCCGAGATACCTCAGGAAAAGGTCATTATCTGTGCGCATTATGACAGCGTTCATAAATCACCGGGCTGTATTGATAACGGAAGTGGCTCCGCAACCATCGCAGAAATCTCAAGATTCTTTGCAAAGAACCCTCTTAAAAGAACTCTTATCTTTATCTGGTTCGGAAGCGAGGAATTAGGACTGAAAGGCAGTTGGGCATATACCCAACGACATAAAAAAGAATTTATGACAATAACTTCTCGCCTGCCCCGATCCCGCCGAGGCGGGATCAGTGCTGGGGGAATAATCAATACTCCACAGATAAAACTGGTTATCAATTTTGATGTCACAGGCACTATTTTCGGCAATAACGGTGTAGTAATCTGCGGCTCACAATCAATGGCTAATTTTGTAGAAAGTTTCTCCAAAGAAAGAGGACTGCCTATGGAAATTCGTCATTCTGCCTATTCAAGTGACAATATTCCTTTTAATGAAAAAGGTATCCCTTCTATTTCTCTTTACCGCTCAAGTAGTGATTATGGCCATACTCCATTAGATGATATAAATCTGATAAGTCCGGACGGCTTAAAAGTAATCGGACAATTCGGTTTAGAATTAGTCAATCGTATTGTTAATGCCGTAGAAATCCCCTTTGATTTAACTATCCCGGAGAGCGATAAGAAATTCACTTACGAATATATAGAACGCGCTAATCCATTTTACAAGAAAATCCCGTAAGGGATAACCATCCCGCTAAAGCGGGACCGCAGAGACGC
>JAGUXD010000046.1 GCA_020062035.1 Candidatus Brocadiia bacterium
GAATTATTGGGATTGTCTTCAATTAAAGACTTGCCTAAAATAGAAGAAGCGTAGAGCGTGGAGCGTAGGAGGAGAAAAAATTATGTTGCGTAAACTCCAGAAATACGAGAAACAGATTTTATTTGGTATTGTTATATTTGTTGCGTTAGGTTTCGGGATTACCTGGCAGATGCTTGCGATTTTCAGTCCCGAGAATCAGGAAAATATTGCCGGCGAGATTATGGGTAAAAAAATCTCTCGGGTAGAGTTTCAGACCAAACGTCAACGGTGTATTATCTGGACACAGTGTCAGTTGTTCATTTTTGAGACACTTTACCGAATGGCTCTGGCGGCTTTATTTCAACCGCCTTTTGATATGTTAGAGATAGAAGAGTATACCAAAAAAAAGGAGTCATATTTAGATAAACTTACCTGGCTCGTTTTAATCCTTGAAGAACTGTCTGATAAGGCCGGGATAAAAGTAAGCCCGCAGGAAGTAAAAGATTATATTAAAGCACTTCGGGTCTTTTATACAGAGGATGGTTTCAGTTACGAAAGATACCAGATTGTCCTGAGTCAACAGTGGCGTCTTTCAGAGGTCTTTTTTGAGGATATTACAGCAGATTTCCTAAAGATAAATAAATACAGAAAATTTCTTGAGGATTCTATCGTCGCTAATACTAAAGAGGTCTTTGACGACTATCTTTCTAAAAATGAGGAGATTAAAATCCAGTGGGTTGCCTTTGACCCGCAAAATTATCTGCCCCAAATTCAGGGGAGGATAAAGGACGACGAAGAACTGATTGAGTATTACCAGCAAAATGCTTCCAAATATGAAATCCTTGAAAAGGTGCAAATAGAATACATCATGGCTGCTACCCAGAAAATACAGGATGGAAGTTCCGTTATTTCTGAAGAAGCGATACAGAATTATTATAATAAAAACCGCGAGAAAGAATTCGCCACCAAATCATTTATTGAAGCGAGAGACGAGATACATAAAAAACTATCAGATGAAATTTCTAAAGACCGGGCTATAGAACGGATTACCAGAGCAGAGGAAAAGATTACTCTTCTTCAATTACAGAATAAGAAGGTTGACCTTAAAGCACTGTCTGAGGAGTTTAAGTTGGATTATAAAGAGAGTGGTTTATTCTCATTAGAAGATGTTTCTGAAATGGAAAAAGAATTAGGTTCATCTTCTTTCTTCCAGAAACAAGTAAGCACAACTGATGAAGGCGAGATTAGTTCTGTAATTTCTACTGATAAGGGTCATTTTATCTTTCGGCTTATTAAGAAATCAGGAAACTACATACCTAAATTTACTGACCGCGTAAAAGAAAGGGTAAAAGATGATTTTATCAGGAACAGAGCCGATGAAATTGCCAAATCTAACGCCCAGAAGATTGTTCAGAATATTGTTGATAAAGTAAAAGAAGATATGAAAGATAAAGAAGATGATAATCTGAAATATGAATTGCGAAGGAAATATTTTTCGGTATTTACCAAAGAAGACATCAGCGGCTCAAAACCCCAGCCAACCTCATTTTTTAATATGGATGATACAGTAGAATTAGGAAGGGTAGTTGGCAAGGATTTTAAAGAGTCACTCTTTAAGAAGGAAAAAGGTGAGTTTGGAGTAATTGAAGATACGGATGTGTATTATGTTTTACAAGTAATAGACAGACGCCCGGCTGAGCCGTCTAAATTTGACACCGAAAAAGAGCGTCTTGAAAGAGAACTTACTGAAAAGAAGAAACGAGAGTTTATCAAGGGCTACTCTGAAGAGTTAAAGAAACAAGTCAACTGGAAATCCAGCCAGACGAAGTGAAATCACAGATTTTATGGATTACGTCTTTATTAAAGCCCGGATAAACTCCATATTTCTGCCTGTCGCGCCTTGATATTGAGTAATTATCTCTTTTGCCCTTGTTCCAATCTCTTTTAATCTCGCAGGGTTTTTTACTAAATCCTGAATCCGCTGGAATAACTCGTTTTTATCTTTTACAGAAATACCGGCTTCTGCCTTCATCAATAAATCTGCAATATCCTGAAAATTGGACATATCTGTGCCAAAGATAACTGGTTTTCCCAATGCCGCTGGCTCTAAAATGCTTTGTCCGCCTCGCGGCACCAGACTTCCCCCTACAAAAACGATATCAGCAATAGAATAAACTAAAACTAATTCACCGATAGTATCAAGAAGGACAATTTGGGATTTGTTCCGAATGAAGTTGCTTCCTTTGACATCACATCGGGATCCCGAAGCAGTTCTACTTGGGTAGCACCATTCGGGAGCATTTGGGATTGTGCTTCTTTTTGCCCCGTTAGACCCTACAGGTATAACGGGGTGAAGATGCTCCCCTGTCTGGCTACGGCGCAGGACATCAAAACCATATGAGCGGATAACTTTCTCTACCTCGTCAAAACGAAAAGGATGCCGTGGCGCTATAATTAGCCCTAAATTACTGAAATCTTTTTTCAGTTCAGAATACACATCTATCAGAATCTCTTCTTCAGGGTGATGGGTGCTTCCGCCTATGATGACCAAATCATTATTCTTAAACCCAAATATTTCTCGCAGACGGTCGGTCCCCTGACTTCGTCGGGACAGACCTAAACCATCATATTTCATATTGCCGGTTATTTTTATTTTATCCTGTTTAATACCCAATGTTTCAAACCGACCAGCATAATCCTTGTTCTGCACACAGAAATAAGATACTTTGTTCCAGATGTCGCGAATAATGGGCTTTATAAAATGATACCGCCGGGTTGAATGTTTAGTTATCCGACCATTTAATAGAACAAGGGGTATTTTTTGAGAGGTCGCAATGCGGATAAGGTTGAGCCAGAGTTCCTGCTCTATCAGAATAATAAGTGCAGGCGTTATTTTCTTTAAGACCCTTCTGATAATTATGCTCAAGTCAATCGGGAAAAAGAAACTTTTTGTTTCAGGATACTTTGTCTTTACTAATTTCTGAGCCGAAGGTGTAAGAGTAGAAATCACCAATTCATAATCAGGATAGAACTCTTTTAGTTTCTTAATAAGGATTTCTGAGGCATTGATTTCGCCTACTGAAGATGCGTGTAGCCAGAGACAGGGTTTGGAACATCCCACTGGGATAAAACCAAATCGCTCTAACAAACCTTTGCGATGGTATTCAGATGTGATGAATTTGAAAAGATAATAAGGACTGACAATGATAATATAAATGAGATAAATGAAATCTATGATAAGCATAGAGCATAGAGCATAGAGCGAAGAATTACCCTACGCTCCACGCTCGGAGTTTATCATGGCAGGACTATTCCACCGGGTCGTAGCCCTTTGCGCCCAAAGGGTGGCATCTCAGTAAGCGTCTGACACCGTAAAATATGCCCGATAAAATACCCCTTTTTTCTATTGCCTGGATAAAATATTCTGAGCAGGTCGGCTGAAATCTGCAAACCGGCGGATATAATGGTGATATGATTCTTTGATATGCCCGAATTAAGAACACGGCGCTGTATGATAAAAATTGCCTCATCTTTATAGTAAGCCCTTACAGGAAACCTGCTGTTAGAACTTCATAGCAACGGCTGCAGACACTGCCATTCTCTGAGGCATCTTTGATTCACCACCGCTTTCAACTACTACTGTTTCTGGAGTCATTGCACCGGATACTTCAATTGATAACAGAAGTAGACGAATTCCGAGCCCGGCAGTGAGGACTTTTTCCCCAAATTTAGAAGCCATATTCTGCGACATCCCGGCTCGTATTCTCAAAAAACCGAGCCCGAGCATCAATTCCGCTCCAGCCCCGAACATCTGTGATTCATAACCATCTAACACCACTGATTTATTCTTCGTTACATCATAATCCGCGGTCAGAATGAACCCGACCAACTTAGTAGATAAATCCAGTGCCACGCCTGCCCTCATCTGTGGCTCAAGCTCTATATCTCCTCCGCCGGCATATTTAAACTTCGGCGAATTTAGATTCTTTATCACTAACCCACCTCTAAGAATTTTGGTAAAAGAGCATAAACCACCAACATCCAGACCAAATGCAGATGATGTTTTAGACCGCCCCTTTGCTCCAATACTTTCTATTGTCTCTTCACCGCTTTCAAGCGACTTGTAATTGATAACATTACGATTACTCTGTGCTTCCATCATTTTAAGAGTTCCACCAACCGATAAAAGACCTGCAGGAAGAACCTCTTTACTGTATGAAACCGCTATCTCATCAATAGAAAGGGTATTCATTATTATGCCCGATGTATTCTTGTCTATTGTTTTGGTAGGGTCTAAAGCAAGTATTCGGGCAATCTGGATGAGCGATTGTTGAATCACCGGGTCAAAGGTATCAGCACCACCATACTCGGCTAATTGCACAAAACGCTCTGCCTGTTGTTGTGGGTCATTTCCTTCGTTTTCGACACTCGTTTGCCACAATGGTTGACTGGCAAGTTCATTGGCAAAAGCCGTATTTGAGAGGCGGGGCACTGGAGATGGAAGTTGGCCTCCTGCTCCGATTGTACCACTAATTGTGTTCCCCATTGAAAGATTAGTTTCATCTGCGACCGGGTCAATTGCCGCATAGCCAAAGGAATTTATAGAAACCGTCAAACCCCTGATTAATAACACAGGTGCCGGTTTGACCTTCTTTTCAAGTGCATCAGCAACATTTATTCCATAAACACTTACGAATACCCCCTGCCCCTTTTTACTAAGTTCGCTATCCGCTATGGAAAAGAAGTTCATAACATTACCGATAAGTTTTGCATCAGTAACAGGGTTCCATGTATTATTGATTACATTATCCATTACAACTCCCCAATCAATATCACCGCCGATTGTAGAAAGTGTATCCACAGACTCCATTATTCCGCCTTCAAGAGACAAGTTAAATCCGAAAGGGATATAAAGACCGATTTCTTTATTTTTATAAGTAGCGGCTGGGTTATAATAATGGGCGCTTGGGCCATCAGACAGCGCCACTCCGGCGCCACCCATTCCCTGCACACGCGGACCATAACTAATAAATTCCTCTGAATAAACCAAGCCCACAGAAACAATACCGAGAATGACCAAACAACTAATAAAATATCTCATATATCACTTCTTATTTTTCTATTTTATTTATATTTTTTATATTTGTTATAAATTATATATCAAATATGTTTCTTAAAGTCAAATATTTTTAATAAAATTATAAAAATATTCGGAATCCGTCAGAGTACTGCCTCCCATAGGGATGTTAACTACAAAAGACAGCGAAGCGTCAAAGGTCACAAGAGTAAGCCATGTAGTAAGCATTAGAGTAAACACTGCGGTAAACATTCGGGGAAGCATTCCGGATAGCATTCCGGATAGCACTCCAGTAAGCACTGCAGTAAGTACTGCGGTAAGCACAAGAGGAAGCAGTAGATTAAGCAGTCCAGTAAGCAGTGGATTAAGCAGTAGATTAAGCGGTAGATTAAGCAGTAGTAAAGGCGTATGGGATAGTATTCCCCC
>JAGUXD010000057.1 GCA_020062035.1 Candidatus Brocadiia bacterium
CGTTCTATGGGATTAAGGTCTTTTCGCTGGGTGTTCTCTATCAACGCCCATTCTAACATCTTCTGGTCATCTATTTCTTTGATAATCACCGGCACGGTTGGCAGTTTTAATTCCAAACCTGCTCGCCAGCGCCTTTCTCCTGCCACGATTTCATAATAGTTTCCTGATTTACGAACCAGAATTGGCTGAAGCACACCAGCAGTTTTTATGGACTCTATTAATTCGCTAAGAGATTCCTTATCAAATGTCTTTCTGGGCTGAAAGCGATTGGGAATAAGTTGGTCTGGTCTTATCATTAAGATATTTTCGCCAGCCGTAATGCCGCTCATTAGTTCGGAATGGTTTTTTCTCGTTGCTTGTGGCTGTTCCGTAGAGGTAGTAATAGTCTGCTTGGAAGTTGCCGGAGTGATAGAGATAGATTCTTGGATTGGTTTTTTTTCTTCACTATCTTCAGTTCTAACCGCGTGAATATCCTTAAGAAGTTCACCGATTCCTCTGCCTAATTTCTTTTCCATAATCCGCTATAGGTTAATTATAGCCGAGTATCTCTCGGCCCAATTCTATATAACCTATTGCTCCTCTTGATGTTATATCATATTCGAGAACCGGCTTTCCAAAACTACTTGCCTCTGAAACTGCAACATCCCGCGGGATAATGGTTTTATAAACCTTTGTTTGGCCTGAAGCATCAGCAGAACCAAAATGTCTTCGTATCTCTTCTACAACCTCTTTATTATATTGTAAGGAGTTATCATACATTGTCAAAAGAATGCCGTCAATAAAAAGGCCCGGATTAGCCTCGGTTTTGACTTTATTGATAATACGGACTATCTGGCTTAATCCTTCCATAGCAAAGTATTCACACTGAATCGGGATGATTACCGAATTAGCCGCGGTCAGGGCATTAACAGGAATTCCCCCAAAAGAAGGCGGGCAATCCATCAAGACAAAATCATAGGTATTGCTTACCGAAGCGATGGCACCTTTAAGTCGTTGACTGCTCAAATGTCCTGTGGTCAATCTTTGCTCCAGAGAAGCGACCAGAGGCGAACCGGGAACAACAAATAACCCGGGACAATGAGTAGATTGTTTTATTGATTCCGACTTGATGATTCCTTCTAATAAAACTTGATATGTCCCGTAGAACTTATCTTGTGCTATTCCTAAACCGCTTGTTGCATTTGCCTGTGGGTCAAGGTCAATAAGCAGAGTGTTTTTATTTGCTAATGCCAGACAATAGCCCAGATTTATGGCGGTGGTAGTTTTGCCCACCCCACCTTTTTGATTGGCGATGGCAATAATTTTCATTAGCGTCAATTATTCTTTAATCTAATCTTTATCAAACATTTCTAACAAGGTCAATAAAAATATCTTGACAATATCCCCTCTTTTTGTTTATAATAATAAAATTACATAGCCTAAGATGAAGTTATATAAGAAAAGGAGTAAAATTTTATGTTTGATAAATATACTGATAGGGCAAGGAAGGTGATGAGTTTGGCGCGAATGGAGGCACAACGCTTGTCACACGAGGCAATCGGCACTGAACACATTCTCTTAGGACTTATTAAAGAAGGTTCAGGGGTTGCCGCAAGAGCGTTATTGAACCTGGAAGTGGATTTCAGAAAGGTCTTTGAGGAAATAGAACGGATAGTTCAGTCAGAACAAAGACCTACGGCAGCTGGACAAATACCTTTTACACCAAGAGCCAAAAAGGTCTTGGAGTTTGCTCACGAAGAAGCAATTCAGTTAGGACATGATTATATCGGCACCGAGCATCTTCTTTTAGGGCTATTACGAGAAGAACAAGGAATCGCATCTCGCGTTTTACAGAATTTAGGCGTCAAACTTCAGGATGTTCGCGAAGAAATTATGACGATTATCTCAGGCGGGATTTTGCCGGCAGAAGAGGAGCAAGAACCAGAGGGTCGTGCGACAGCAAAAACCGGGGCACGTTCGGCACCTGGCAAGACAAAAACACCTGCACTTGATACCTTCGGCAGGGACCTGACTGAACTTGCCCGCGTTAACCAACTTGACCCGGTGATTGGCAGGCGCAGAGAAATAGAACGACTTCTTCAGGTTCTCTGTCGCAGGACCAAAAACAATCCGGTTCTTTTAGGTGAGGCAGGCGTTGGAAAAACAGCCATTGTTGAAGGTTTAGCACGGGATATTGTCTCAGGTAATATTCCAGAATTATTAAAGGATAAACGGATTGTGATTTTAGATTTGGCTTTGATGGTTGCGGGCACTAAATATCGTGGGCAATTTGAGGAGCGTATCAAGGCAGTAATGAATGAGGTAAAGAAAAACAAGAATATTATCTTGTTTATTGATGAACTCCATACCCTTGTTGGTGCTGGTGGCGCTGAGGGTGCGATAGATGCTTCTAATGTTCTGAAGCCCGCTTTGTCAAGAGGCGAGATTCAATGCATCGGTGCAACAACATTAGATGAGTATCGCAAACACATAGAAAAAGACGGTGCTTTAGAGCGTCGGTTTCAGACAATAATTGTTGACCCGCCCTCTAAAGATGAGACATTACAGATTCTAAATGGGCTAAGAGATAGATATGAGGCGCATCATCGGGTAAGTTATACTGATACAGCACTCAAGAACTGTGTAGAACTTTCTCATCGTTATATTACAGGTAGATATTTGCCTGATAAAGCCATTGATGTAATGGACGAATCAGGTGCCAGAGTTCGTCTAAAGTCAAATGTAAAGCCACCTGACCTCAAGGAATTAGAAGAGCGAATTAAAGGAGTGGAAAGAGAAAAGGATTCGGCTATCGCTAATCAAGAGTTTGAACAAGCGGCTTCGCTGCGAGACAAGATTCAGAAACTGCGCAAACAAAAAGAGGATATTATCAGTGAATGGAAAAATAAAGATGGTGAAAAAAGTGGTGTGGTTGATGAAAATGTTATCTCAGAAACCGTCTCCAGAATGACCGGCGTTCCGCTTACCAGATTGGAAAAGAACGAAGCAGAGAAACTCTTAAAATTAGAAGAAGACCTACATAAGATGGTAGTAAGTCAAGATGAGCCGGTCCATGCGATTGCCAAGGCGATTAGACGCTCACGGTCGGGCTTAAAAGACCCGCGCCGCCCCATCGGCTCTTTTGTCTTTATCGGTCCAACAGGCTGTGGGAAAACCCTTTTAGGCCGTGCCTTGGCAAAGGTGATGTTTGGTGAAGAAGATGCTTTAATCCAGATTGATATGTCTGAATATATGGAAAAGCATAATGTCTCCCGTCTTATCGGCGCACCACCAGGTTATGTCGGCTATGAAGAAGGCGGTCAACTTACTGAAAAAATCAGACACCGTCCTTATGCAGTTGTCCTTCTGGATGAGATAGAAAAAGCACATACCGATGTCTTTAATGTGCTTCTTCAGGTAATGGAAGAAGGTCGATTAACTGATAGTTTTGGAAGGCATATTGATTTCAAGAACACCATCCTAATTATGACATCAAATATAGGCGCTGACCTTATTAAAAATCAATCCTCGTTAGGTTTTAAGAAAGTAACCGTTGATACCTCGTACGAAGCAATGAAAGATATGCTCTTAAAAGAGGTGAATAAACATTTTAGACCCGAGTTTCTCAATCGGCTTGATGATATTATTGTCTTTAAGGCACTTAATAAAATAGACCTTAGAAAGATTGTGGAAATAGAGATGCAAAAGGTCTCTGAACGGATGAAAGACCGGGGACTTACGGTGATGTTAGAACCGGATGCTGTAGATTTCTTGATAGAGCAAGGATATAACCCTGATTTTGGCGCCAGACCATTAAAAAGAACCATAGAAAAATTAGTAGAAGACCCCCTCTCAGAACAACTGCTCAAAGAAGAATTTAAGGGCTTTGATACGGTAAAAATAAAGGTAAAAGAAGGACATCTCTACTTTGAGTCCTGCCGGACTGAAAATGAGCCGATGATGTGTAAAACAGTTGAAGATAAAGGCAATAGCGGATGAAATTGAGGGAATGCTTAAACAGATAATTATAATAATTCTTCTTATCGCTATTCCCTTAATCACTATTATATTTGGTTTGCTTTATTATTTCTCTTATGATTATCACGTTGATGTCTCAAAAAAAGCAGTAAATTTACCGTCGCTGTTAATTTTATCCGCATTTCTCAATGCTATTTACAGCCTTCTTTTAGTCATTATTGCTTTCTTTGTTAAATATTCTAATAAGACCTTGCACGAGAAAAATATCTCTTTAGAGCATGGCTGGTCAATTCTTAAGAAAGAAAACAAGACCCTTTTATCTCGGGTTGATTTGCTTTCTGCCACGCGTGAGATCTCGCTAATCATTACACACGAGATTGAGTCCGCTGAGATTTTAAGTAAGTCATTAGAAATCATCAGCCATTTTATAACCTCATCAATAGAACTGATGCAGGGTGACGAAAGAAACGAAATAACGGTGTTTCTTAAAGACGAAGTCACGGGTAGATTAGTCCAAAAAGCACAACGAAAATATCAAAAGATTATATTTGAGGACGAATCGTCCCAAGCCACAATTGACTGGCGTAATGTAGAATCCGCATTAGAACACAGTCGGCTCTTCCTTTCGGCTGATGGTGAGACATTAGATTTTACTATTCCACTTATTGCAGACCGCGAGGCAATCGGTGTATTAAAAGTAAAAATCGTTTATCCTGAACGGGAGCAAGGGGCTTCATCCAGTCCTGCAAAACATATTCAAGACCTCCAGGATAATCTAATGGAATTAGCGCGGGTATTAGCATTAGCAGTAAAAACGCCTCTCCTTTACAACAGGACGATTACTGACAGTTTGACTTCTCTTTATACCAAACGACATCTTTTTAATGAACTGCCGGTTTATATGGAAATCTCTAAACGACATAATTCTTCTTTATCATTGATAATATTTGATATAGACCATTTCAAAAAGGTAAATGATACCTATGGCCATCTTACTGGGGACATTGTCCTTAAAGAAGTCACGGAAATCCTAAAACAAACTTTAAGAGCCACCTCAACTGCGTATCGCTATGGCGGAGAGGAGATAGCAATAATTTTACCGCATACCTCCAGAGACAGAGCAAGAGTTTTTGCTGAGAGATTGCGTAAAAAAGTAGCAAACCATTCTTTTAATACAGAGGGTAATGAGAAAATAAAATTAACGATTAGTTTAGGCATTGCAGAATACTCTCAAGAAATGACCGATTTTAAGAAACTCATCTCGCAGGCGGATATTGCCCTGTATCGTGCCAAACAGAACGGCAGAAACCAGACAGTGATTGTATAGAAAAGTATAAACCACAGACCCCGACCCCGATTTCATCGGGACATCGGGGCGGATAAACACTGATTTTTATCCGTGTTAATCTTATATCTGATATTTGTTAAAAAACCTCTAAAAATCGGTCAAAATTGACCTGTAACCTGCATGTTTCCTGAAGAAAAACTATCTTTATCAAGCCATTCATTATTTTTATTGGCTCGTTGACTTCTATAGGTTATACTCCTTGGGATTTAAGGCATCCTTATTCATCAAAACCACCAAAAAGGAGTATAACCATGTTAAAACTTATATGCAACTTCCCGTTTTTATTCCTCTCCTTTGTCAATCTCTTTAAGGGTATCTTTTCTAATACCTTATTTCTACATTTTAAGGTCTATTTATTATCTCTTTGCTTGGACTTCTCTCGTTTCAACCTTAAACAAGTCGCTAAACATAATACGCTCTGCTCGCACCAACAACTCCAATATTTTATCTCTGAAGCTAAGTGGGACGTCGATCAACTTAATACCTCTCGCCTTGCCTTCCTCTCCAATACCCGCCAAACTACTTCTACCCCAGAAGGTGTCCTCTCAATTGATGATACCGCCAATCGTAAATGGGGCAAAAAATCCGAAGGAGTCGCCGTCCAGTATTCTAATCTGGAAAAACACCAAATCCTTTCTCAAGTCGCCGTAATGGCCGCTTACGCTGACCATAAAAAATCCTATCCCCTTGATATTGTTCCCTATATCCCAGCATCTCGGTTACCACAGGGCGAATTTGATTACCGCTTCAAATCTAAACACCAAATCGCCCAGACCCTCGTCCAACGTGCCTTAGACCTACAAATCCGCTTCCGTTTGGTGCGTCTTGACGCCTGGTACTTTGCTAACTGGCTCGTCCAATGGCTTTCCCAAGCAGGACTTTCTTGGCTAACCGAAGCAGACTCAGACCGACTAATCTATTTCCACAAACAGTATTGGCATGTTAGGGACCTCGTTAAAGTTCTTAACTCAGATCGGTTTAAG
>JAGUXD010000106.1 GCA_020062035.1 Candidatus Brocadiia bacterium
GGTATAGGAATAAATCTATGTAACGAAGAAGAATCTGACAATAATGTGATGTTACACTCCCAGATAGAAAATGTTCGTTCAGGGCGTATACCCCAAACTTTTATTATAGAGCAACAGAGAATTTACTTTACTTATTACCTTGTTTCTACTGCCGGTGTTTTATTATTGGCAGGTTGGATATTAGAAAAAAGATCCGCCGGAATTTTCTAAATAATTTATGTATTTTGTTGACCTCTTGAAATCTGTTTGATATAAGTGTATATTAATTGAGTAAGGAGAAAATAAATTATGGCATTAACAACAGAGGCAAAAACAGGAATTATAAAGAAGTATCAAGCGAACAAGAAAGATACGGGTTCATCTGAGGTTCAGATTGCTCTTTTAACAGAGCAGATAAACCAGTTATCAGGACATCTGCAAAAGAACCTCAAGGATTTCAGTTCTCGTCGGGGGCTTTTGAAGATGGTCGGACATCGTTCCGCACTTCTTAAATATCTTTCTAAATATCACCCCGGACGTTACCAGAAAATAATCAAGGAATTAAATATTAGAAAATAGCCCGGCACATAACCTCTACCCTGGTTTAGCAAAGCAGTAGGTTATGTGCTGAGTCAAAAGGAAGATGAGAAATGAGTTATAAGATAGAGACAAAAATCGGACATCGGCAACTGAGCATAGAAAGCGGTTATTTAGCGCAGATGGCTCACGGTGCGGCCGTTGTTTCATACGGCGATGCGGTCGTTTTAACCACTGTTGTGCGCGGAGAGAAAAGGGACTCGGAAATAGAAGATGATATGCTTCCCTTGACCGTTGACTACCGCGAGAAAATCTCTGCGGCCGGGAGAATACCGGGCGGATTTTTTAAGAGAGAAGGCCGTCCGACTACAAAAGAAACACTTACAATGCGTTTGATAGACCGTTCTTTAAGACCACTCTTTCCCCCGTCTTTTCGTAATGAACTCCAGATTATGTCAATGGTCTTATCTGCGGATGCTGATTTTGACCCTGATATTCTTGCGGTAAATAGTGCATCAGCCGCACTTGTTATATCCGACATCCCTTTTAATGAGCCGGTCGGCGCAGTTCGTATCGGCAAAACAGGTAATAATTTTATTATAAACCCGACATACGAAGAGACCACAAATGGCGAGTTGGACCTGGTCGTAGCCGGCACCGAAGAGGCGGTGATAATGGTTGAAGGCGCGGCTAAAGAATCACCTGAGGAAACCATTATTTCCGCGATTTCACTCGCCCATCAGGAAATAAAGAAAATAGTTGAACTTCAGAAGCAACTCCAGGAAAAAGTTCGCCCTGTTAAACTGAAGATTCATCGTGAAGAAATAAACATATCGCTTTATAACGAGATAAAGAAATCCGCTTATCACGATATCAAAGAAAAGATTCAACTACCGCAAAAGAAGGAAAGACATAAGGGTTTAGATACTGTCAGGGACGCTATAATCAATGAATATCTTGAAAAGACAGGTGAGAATGAAAAGTTAAAATTAGCCAGAGAGATAAAAATTATCCTTGCCAGGTTAGAGAAAGAGATATTAAGGGAACTTGCGATTGAGGGTAAAAGGATAGATGGCCGTTCGCTGAAAGAGATTAGACCGATTTCAGGGATGGTCGGGTTTTTGCCGCGAACACACGGCTCGGCTCTATTTATGCGCGGTGAGACCCAGGCACTTGTTGTGGCCACTCTCGGCTCATCTATGGATGAACAGATTATTGATGGTCTAACAGAAGAATCTAAAAGGTTTATACTCCACTATAATTTCCAGCCCTTTTCAGTAGGCGAAGTAAAACCCCTCAGAGGTCCAGGCCGCAGGGAAATCGGTCACGGTAACCTCGCTGAGCGAAGTTTGGAAATAGTTCTGCCTGATAAAAAGAACTTCCCGTATACCATCAGAATTGTTTCTGATATCCTGCAGTCCAATGGTTCTACTTCAATGGCAACGGTCTGTGGCGGAACATTATCATTAATGGATGCGGGGGTCCCTATAAAAAAGCCGGTTGCCGGGATTGCGATGGGACTTATTAAAGAAAATGATGAAGTCAGAATTCTTTCAGATATTCTCGGCTCAGAAGACCAGTTAGGTGATATGGATTTTAAGATTGCCGGGACCCTTGATGGGATTACCGCGGTTCAGATGGATATGAAAATAGGCGGGATTTCACAGGAAATATTGAAAGAAGCACTCAAGCAGGCACGGGAAGGCCGTCTTTTTATCCTTGCAGAGATGAAGAAAATATTGTCTTCCCCGCGTAAGGATATTGCCCCGCACGCCCCAAGATTCGCTTCCCTTAAAATTAAACCTGATAAAATCGGTTTGCTTATCGGTCCGGGCGGTAAAAATATTAAAAAGATACAGGCAGATACGAATGCAACAGTTGAGATTGAAGATGATGGAACCGTTTTGATTTACGGCTCTGATGAAGAGTCAGTCAACAAGGCAATGCAACTTATTGAGGGTTGTACCGCATCTCCTGAGGTGGGCAGAATTTATAACGCTAAAGTCGTCTCTATTAAAGATTTCGGTGCGTTTGTTGAAATCCTGCCCGGCACAGAAGGGCTTGTCCATATCTCTGAATTAGCCGATTCCTATGTCAGGGATATAAGTGATGTCGTTAAGTTAGGCGAGATGATTCAGGTGAAAGTAATTGCCATAGATGATATGGGACGACCGCGGCTGAGCAGAAAAGCCTTAATGAATAGATAGGATTGTTGATCCCGCTGGGACCACAGAGACACAGAGACACAGAGAACACAGAGGAATACGGAACGATTTGTTTATAAGGAGACCAGTCCCGATGTTACATCGGGATTGTTTCATGGCTTCCTTATAAAATATTAGTTGTCTCTGTGTCTCTGTGGCTAATATGACGAATTCCATAATAAATATGTCCCGCAAATTTGTCAAAGACCTCAAACCCACTGATACCATAGACCAGACATTCCAGGTGCTAAACTATCAGCAGAGAACTAAAAAGGATGGCTTCCCCTATCTCCATTTAGAACTCCGGGACAGGAGCGGAAAAATCCAGGCGAAGATGTGGGATAATTTACCACAGGATAATTCCATTACCCAGTATGGATTTGTCCGTATCCAGGGTAAGGTGGAGGAATATAAAGGCGAAACACAGATTATTATCTCATCACTCAAAGCGATTCCAGAAGGTGAGGTTTATCAGCAAGATTTTATTCTGTCAACCCCTAAAAACATAGATGAACTTTATAAAAGATTCAAGGAAATAATCTCTCAAGTAAAAGATAAGTTTTTGGTAAAGTTGATGGATAAATTCCTTTCTGATAATGATTTCGTGGAGAAATTCAAGAAAACACCTGCGGCCGTAGAAATACATCACGCCTATTCAGGTGGTTTATTGGAGCATACGGTTAATCTTCTGAATCTTGGACTGAAGATTTCGGATTATTATCAAACCATTAACACTGATTTACTGATTACAGGAATCTTTTTACACGACATCGGTAAGATAAAAGAATATGAAATCAGGATTACTCCTCAACACACTGATGAAGGAAGGTTAGTAGGGCATACTATTTTAGGAATTATGATGTTAGAGGAAAAGATTAAGAATATCACCGGCTTCCCGGCGGACTACAAATATCTTCTGGAACATCTCATTGCCAGTCATCACGGTCTACCTGAATATGGGGCGGTAGTTCTACCGATGACCCAGGAGGCATTGGTCTTACATTATTTAGATAATCTTGATGCTAAAATGGGCGAATATAAAACCATATCAGAAAACACCACAGATAAATCCATCTGGACAGAATGGTCTAAATCATTAGAAAGACGATTTTATATCAAGAAAACTCTGTAACCACATCCCACTGGGACAATCCGAAATTCGCAATTTAGTAGAAATCCGCCATATCAAATTAACTTAGGGTCTGTTGAAAAATAATTTTATATCTTATTAAACGAATAGACTTTTTCCGTCAGCCCAATGTGTTGGTTTTTATCTCCATTCCCTTATCGTCTTAACTCGTTGTATGGAATTTCAAAGATA
>JAGUXD010000020.1 GCA_020062035.1 Candidatus Brocadiia bacterium
CGCCAGAGGCGGGCAGGGATTTACACCAGATTCTCGTGATAATCTTGTTCCCACTGGGATTGTGGTTATTCCTTATGGGATTTTCTTGACCTGATTTCTTTTTTTGCTATATTCAGTTTTATGGACAAGATAATAATTGAGACAAAAAATCTGAGTAAGGTCTATACGACTCCTTTTACAAGACAGGGTGTAAAGGCATTGGATAATCTTAATATTCAGGTCAACAGCGGTGAGATATTCGGGTTTTTGGGACCAAATGGTTCTGGTAAGACCACGACAATGAAGATATTGCTGGGATTGATTTCGCCGACTCAGGGGAGGGCTTGGGTTCTTGGCAAACAGCCGACTGATGTTGCTGTCAAAGACCGCATCGGTTTTTTGCCTGAGGAGTCCTATCTTTATCGCTTTTTATCTGCTGATGAAACCCTGGATTTTTACGGCCGGATATTCAAAATACCTAAGATAGAGAGAAAGAAAAGGATTGATAAACTTATAGATATCGTTGGACTGGGCAATGCCAGAAAACGACAGGTCAAGGAATATTCTAAAGGTATGGCACGAAGATTAGGACTGGCTCAGGCACTGATTAATAACCCTGATGTTATCTTTTTAGATGAGCCCACAAGCGGGCTTGACCCTATCGTAGCACGACAGGTTAAGGATTTGATACTTGACCTGAAGAATGAGGGTAAGACAATTTTTATGTCCAGTCATCTTCTGTCTGATGTGGAGGATGTCTGCGACCGGATTGCGATTCTTCATTTAGGTCGGCTCCAGAAAATTGGCAAGGTTCAGGAATTAATCTCCAATCCGGAGATTACTGAGGTAAGTATCAAGGGGCTAAATAATAACCTCAAAGTCGCTCTTAAAGAATTGGTTGAGAAAAACAATGGACAAATGATTGATATTCATCCTGCCTCAGAGACATTAGAGACACTTTTCTTGAAGACAATTCATTCAGACAAGAAGGAGAATTAAGGTCTGCTATTTTCGGGCGTATTGCTTGATGCCTTGTTCAAATAAGTCACCGCCGTAGATGTCATTGGCAACTGTCAGCGGAAAATCTTTTACCTCTAATCTTCTGATTGCCTCGGCTCCGAGGTCATTATAGGCAATTATCTGTGATTTGATAACCAGTTCTTTCAGGAGCGCACCTGCTCCACCAACTGCCACAAAATATACTGCCTTATATTGCTTCATTGCTTCTTTCACTGCTCTGGAACGTTCTCCTTTAGCAATGGTTGCCTTGAGACCTAATTCTAATAATAAAGGCGTATAGACATCCATCCGATAAGCAGTGGTCGGGCCTGCTGAGCCGATAACCTCACCCGGTCTTTCTGGAGTAGGTCCTACATAATAGATTACCTGCCCCTTGAGGTCAAAAGGTAGATTGGGTGAGCGATTAAAAGACGCGGCTTTTTGTATCTCATCAAACAACCTCTGATGCGCCGCATCCCGTGCCGTATATATTACTCCTGTTAATAAAACTTTATCACCTATCCGCAGTTTTTCTATTACTTCATCAGTAAGAGGTATTTGTATCTGCATAAAGTAATTATAGAAATATCTAACTGAATGTCAAGTAAATATTGACAAAATCAGAGTTATTATTAATGAATACTTGTCTATGATTATTGATGTGATTACTCTTTTCCCCAAGATGTTTAGCGGATTTTTAGAGGAAAGCGTTGTTAAAAGGGCGCAGAAAAAAGGAATAGTAAATATAAATCTTCATAACCTGAGAGATTTTTCTGAAGATAAACATAAAAAGGTGGATGACCGTCCTTATGGCGGAGGTCCTGGCATGGTTTTATCCCTTCAACCGATTGTAAAGGCATTTGAATATCTTGAAAGGACAAATAAAACTAAATCTTGTAAAATAGTCCTCACACCAGATGGAAAAATATTCAGCCAGAGTAAGGCAAGACAGTTAAGCAAGAAAGAACGACTTATTATTCTCTGCGGTCATTATGAGGGATTTGACCAGAGGATATTTAATATGATAAAATTTGATGATGTTATCTCTATTGGTAAATATGTTTTAACAGGCGGAGAATTGCCAGCGATGGTTGTGATGGATGCAACTATCCGGCTAATCCCCGGTGTATTAGGTAATCCATTATCCTGTGAAGAGGAGTCATTTATGAAAGGTAATATAGTGGATTATCCTCAATACACAAGACCGGCTGAATTCAGGGGAGAACGTGTTCCGGAAATATTATTAAGCGGTAACCATCAGGGAATAAAGAGGTGGAGAGAACTTAAAAAGAAATGACCCTTAACGGGGCGAGCCTCAATCCCTAACGGGATACTTCTATGAAGAAGTCCCGACGAGGCAATGAAGCGGTCCAGTCAGGGACGCCGATATTCATCGGGGCAGATAAGGAGAAAGTATTATGGGAAACTTGTTAGTAGAGGCAGAAAAGGAAATGAGGAAAAAGAGAATCCCCAATTTTCGGGTGGGCGATGTAGTTGATGTCCATATAAAAATCAAAGAAGGAGATAAAGAAAGAATCCAAATCTTCAATGGTATTGTAATCGCAAGAAAAGGTGGCGTAATCAATGAGACCTTTACAGTAAGACGAATTGTCCAGGGCGAAGGAGTGGAGAGGATATTCCCGATTCATTCACCGCTTGTGGTAAATGTCGTGGTAAAAAAACGAGGGAAGGTTAAGAGAGCCAAGTTGTATTATCTAAGAGGACGAACCGGTAAGTCAACCAGGGTTAGAGAACAACTGGGCGCAATACCCGGTGCAGAAAGTATTATACCAGAAGAACCAAAATCAGAACAAACTAAAATATCGGTAGCGGCTAAACCACAAGAAGAAACCAAGACAAACTAAAAATGATGCGGTTTATTTCCAGAAATAAAACTGAAGAAGATATAAAATTAGATTCTACCCTGAGGCCAACGGACTTTTCGGAGTTTGTCGGTCAATCCAAACTCGTCAGTAATCTCAAGATTTATATTGCGGCTGCTAAAGAAAGAAAAGAAGCACTTGACCATATCCTTTTCTCTGGCTCTCCCGGACTCGGTAAGACAACTCTTGCATACCTTGTAACCAAAGACCTTATGGTAAATATCAAG
>JAGUXD010000010.1 GCA_020062035.1 Candidatus Brocadiia bacterium
GCGTCGGTGTGACCGTGATGGCAATAATGGTTTCCATATTTTATAGTTTACTCAGAGATAGCGAAACAAGTTAGTTTATGCATTTTGATTATATTTTGGGTAAATATAATTATTGGGGATTTATCATTCTTTTGGTGCTCGGGCTTTATGCATTGATTGCTGAAAAGAATCTCATTAAGAAAGTCATTGCCCTATCAATATTGCAAACCGCAGTAATTCTTTATTTTATCTCCACGGCTTCTAAAAAAGGTGCGACGATACCTATTATATTAGACAAAAATGCACCTCACCTAGTTAAAGCCATAGATTATATCAATCCCTTACCTCATTGTTTGATGCTTACTGCAATTGTGGTGATGGTCTCTACAACCGGTGTTGCCTTAGCGTTACTCATAAGATTATATCGCAGATATAAATCATTAGAGGAAGACGAAATTATAAAATCAGAAATTGAATAAATAAGAATCCACTATATCAAGCTCCGAAAGTATTCGGGGTTCTAAATGACGGATATGGAATAACATATGCAACCTGTTTTGCTTGTGATTATACCGCTGATTAGCGCCTATGTAATATTTTTAGTGGGCTATTTTCTTCAACGGGTTTCTTATTACCTAACCGTTCTTTCTATTTCAGTTACATTTATCATATCCTTGTTTTATCTCAGAGTAGTTCATCAGAATGGTTCTATAACTTATTGTTTAGGCGGATGGCCGCCGCCCTGGGGGATAGAATATCTTCTTACACCCTTGAATATCTTTGTCGCTTCACTTGTCTTGTTTATCGCCTTATTGATTATTCTCTACTGCGGTAAAAGTATTTACCGCGAAATAAACGACAGATTCTCAGGGAAATTATCTTCCTCTACTTTTTATACCATTTTTCTTTTATTAACAGCAGGATTAACTGGCATTTCCATCACTAATGACCTATTTAATCTCTATGTATTTTTAGAGATTACTTCACTTTGTGCCTATGGATTAATCGCCTCTGGCGAGGACAAATCATTACGGGCAAGTTTCAATTATATGGTCTATGGAACGATTGGTGCATCATTTTACCTTTTAGGTGTGGGTTATCTTTATATAATGACCGGCACATTAAATCTTACAGACCTTGCTAAATTAATCCCCGCGATTTATCAATCTAAAGTTGTTTTGGTTGCATTAATATTTTTTACAACAGGACTAATCCTTAAAATAGGTCTTTTCCCACTACATATTTGGCTGCCAGATGCCTATACTTACGCGCCATCTTCGGTGAGTGCTTTTATCTCGGCTCTTGTAAGCAAGGTAATGATTCTAACCTTTTACAAAGTTCTTTTCAGCGCCTGGACCACCTCATCATCAGAAATGACCGCGCTCTTACCATTCTTATCTTATCTTTCCTCTGCCGCAATTCTATATGGCTCAATAATGGCAATTGCTCAGGATGATATCAAGAGAGTTCTTGCATATTCATCAATCGCACAGGTCGGTTATATTGTATTGGGTATATCTCTGGCAAATGAATACGCCCTGAAAGGGGCTTTCTTACATATCTTTTACCACGCAATGATGAAGGGCTTATTATTCCTATCTATCGGTGCCGTTATTTATCAAACAGGAATTCGGCGAGTTCAAGACATAAAAGGACTTGCTAAACGAATGCCCTTGACATTTGCAATATTTACCATATCCGCATTATCCATAATAGGCATCCCGCCCTTTGCTGGATTCTTTAGCAAGTGGTATCTTCTTATTGGTGCTGTAGAGACCAATAACTGGTTCTTTGTAATTGTGCTGATACTCGGCAGTTTGTTGAGCGTAATATACTTCTTCAGGATATTAGAAAAAGCGTATTTAATCCCGCCAGGGCCTGACAATACCACCACATCACGGCCAGGGCTCCCTGCGAGTATGTTTATTCCGATGGCGATATTATGCCTCGGTCTCTGTGTTTGTGGTTTCTTCAGTAAAAACATAATAGATTACGCGATAAGATTTTAAGTAATTATTTAGTGATGCCAAAGGCACATCCGCCTCTGGCTGGACCGAATGAAGTATACCGCTTTAGCGGGATTGTGTTCTGTGTTCTTATTTTGGCTTACTTCAATCCGCTAATATACTACAGGTTTTAATTATGACTCCGTTTATAGCCGTATTACTGCCTTTTATTTGCGCTATTTTAATAATTGCCTTCGGAGAAAGAAACCGCCTGCTCCGTGAGGCAACAACAATATTCACATCCCTATGGTTATTTGGAACAATATACTGGTTTGTGCCAAACGACTCTTATTGTAATCTGACCACCATTATACCTAATGTAGAAATCGCCTTTAAGGTTGATGCACCTGGTCTTATCTTCGGATTATTATCTTCCTTCTTATGGATTATCACTTCTATTTATTCTATTGGCTATATGTATTCTACAAAGAGTGCTAACCAGACGAGATATTTTGCCTGTTTTTCCACAGCGATTGGCAGTGCCATCGGTATCGCATTCTCGGCTAATCTCTTTACTTTATTTATCTTCTATGAGATTTTAAGCATCTCTACATATCCGCTAGTTGCTCACAAACAAACTGATGAAGCAATAAAAACCGGTCGCAAATATCTGCTTTATACCCTGACAGGCGGCGGGCTAATCCTGTTCTCCATCGTTCTGCTCTATTATTTTA
>JAGUXD010000210.1 GCA_020062035.1 Candidatus Brocadiia bacterium
AAAGATTTGTTTAGGTTGATACTCCTTAAATATTTTCATAACTCACATCCTCCTTTTAGAGGAATTATAGTCCCGCTTTAGCGGAATTATCTAAATCAAGGACTTTTTGGACAGCCTGAAATAAATTATCCGCGAGCAGGAAAAATATTGACAGCGACAATAATTTGTTTTATAAGATGTCATATTAGATTGGAGGTATGTGTGAATATAATTACTTGCGTGAAACGGGTTCCGTCCACTGAGACAAATATCAAAATCGCCAAGGACGGAAAATCATTGGAGCAAACTGGTGTAGAATATATCTTGAGTCCATTTGACGAAATCGCGTTAGAAGAAGCACTGCGTATAAAGGAACGGTTTGGTGGTGGTGAAGTAATTGCGCTCACCGTAGGTCCTGCAGAGTCCGCCACGACATTGCGCACCTGCCTGGCAATGGGTGCTGATAAGGCAATTCATATCAAGGATACAGAGGCATATAAACGAGACCCTTTCGCAATTGGCTCTGCATTGGCATCTGTAATCAAAGGACTCCAGTATAACCTGATTCTTTGTGGTAAGCAGGCAGTGGACGATGATAATGCCCAGGTTGGTTCAATCCTATCACGGCTTCTTAATATCCCTTTTGTCGGGCTGATTACTAAACTTGAGATTTCCGACAATAAGGCAACGGTTCATCGTGAAATCAGCGGTGGCTATGAGGTCCTGGAAGTGTCGTTGCCTGCGGTTTTTAGCGCCCAGAAGGGACTGAATGAACCGCGTTATCCTTCTCTTAAAGGGATTATGTCAGCAAAGAAAAAGCCATTTGAGGAAAAGATCGTGAATTTTGAGGCATCTTCTTTAGAGATATTGAAAATGGAATATCCGCCAAGCCGTCCGGCCGGACGCATTGTCGGTAAAGGTGTTGAGGCAGTGCCTGAATTGGTAAAACTACTCAAAGAAGAAGCAAAGATTATTTGATAGAAGGAGAAATTTCTATGCAACCGATATTAGTTTTTATAGAGACAAGTCAGTGCGAGATAAAAAAGCCATCTCTTGAGACGCTTTCAGAGGCAAGAAGAATCGCTGATAATATTAAAGCCGAAGTCGTTTCTCTGGTAGTAGGCGATAATGTAAGTCCTTTTGCAAAGGAAATCTCTTCCTGTTCGCCTGATAAGGTTTTATTGGTGGAAAGTCCTGATTTTAAGGAAGTCATTACTACAACCTATGTCAGAGCACTTTTAGAAGCACTCAATAAAATAAATCCATTAGTGCTATTGTTGTCAGCTACACCTTTTGGTAAAGATTTAGCAGGTCTTCTGTCGGCTGAACTTAAGACATCCGCGATTCAGGATTGTATTTCTATTTCTTATGAGCAGGGGAGTTTTATTGCGAAAAAGCCCGTTTATGCAGGAAAGGCGATTATTACAGTCAAAGTCATTAAGACCCCAGCGATAATCACACTAAGACCCAAGGTCTTCAAGTTAAGTGTCGCTGAGCCTAAAAATGTTATCATAGAGAAAATAAGCGTAAATCTTGGTGCTGATGACAGGCGGATAAAACAAAAAGAGGTTGTAAAGAGCGCTCAGAAAAAAGTAGAATTAACTGAGGCAGATATTATTGTCTCAGGCGGCAGGGGAATGAAACAACCAGAGAATTTCAGGATATTGGAGGAATTAGCCACACTTCTTAATGCGGCTGTTGGTGCGTCTCGTGCCGCAGTTGATTCCGGATGGAGACCACATTCTGACCAGGTCGGGCAGACCGGCAAAACAGTTTGTCCTACTCTTTATATCGCCTGTGGAATATCAGGTGCAATCCAGCATTTAGCAGGTATGTCATCATCAAAATGTATCGTTGCGATAAATAAGGACCCTGATGCGCCCATTTTTAAGGTCGCTAACTACGGACTGGTCGGCGATTTATTTGAGGTCGTTCCATCGTTTCTTCAGGAACTAAAGAAAACCACCTAAGCGGAACCGAGTAAATAAAGTTATTTATAAGGAGACCAAGAAATAATATTATTATTCCTGACCTCCTGGTCTCTTTATCCCGCTAAAGCGGGATTACTTTATCGGTTTTGCATAAAGCAAAGAGCGTCCCGATGTTACATCGGGACGCCCTATGTCCCACTGGGACTCTCTATGCTCTTAAGTGCCGAAGATATGTCGTCAACAATAGGAAAGAGTTCTTGTAGACCAAAGAGAGTCATCGCGGTCTTGACCTGTTGATTTGGTTTAACCAGAACGAGTTTCCCACTTTTTCTCTCAAGGGAATGAATAAGAGAAGTAAAAAATCCTATTCCTTCACTACTGATTCTGTCAACATCGGATAAATTTACAATGATATTAGTCAATCCCTGACTGAATAATTTACTGATGGTCTGTTCTAATTGCTCCAACATTTGATGGTCCAGAACACCTTTTATAGAGATAGCCATAATATTGTCCTGGAGTTTCTGGGTGGTAATATTATTTACTACAATCGGTTGAGGACGTTTTATTATTTTGCTATCGGTCAATTTTACAGGAACAGCCGGCGATACCACGACCTCATCAGTTCTGATACTTATTTCTGATAATGCCTTGGCTTTCTTTAACTCTCTGGTAAGATATGCATTTTCTATAGTGACGGCTATATCCTCAGCAAAGATAGTAAGAAGCATCAGGTCTCTCTGGTCAAAACAGAGTTTATTTGTGGTTTTGAGACGATTGATGTTAATAACGCCTAACATTTGTGTGCCAATGTGTAATGGAACACACATCGCTGAAGAAAGAGGGCCCAGTTTTGGAATATACCTATTAAATTTTGAGAAATCAGTATTCTTGTCAACTAATAATGGCTTGGCTTTGGCAAAAACATAGCCGGCAACTCCATCTCCTATTTCTAAAGCAGCTTTCTTGATATGTTCTGCTTCCGGTCCATATTCTCCGGCAACTGCTTTGGTGTATAAGCGATTATCATTTTTATCTAACAGCATAAGAGAAACTCTATCCGCGTCTAAAGTTTCCTGAATCACTTTAACGATATTGTTTAATAATTTAGACATCTCTATATTGTGGCTATGTAATGTTCCGATCCTTAGAAGCGAAGAAAGAATTTTCAGGTGTGTCTGGACATCAGAGGTAAGTTCTTTTGCGTGTCCTATTTTGCTGGTTATAGACTCTATTTTCTCCTGTGTTCTCAGGATTGAATAGTATACCAAACCTGTCAATACTGTGGATGAGCCAACACCGACCAGGAAGATAATCAGAAGACTCGGCATCGCATCAATATGGCTAAACGTAAAATAGCCAAGGACAAATAGATTTACTAAATAGACGAATACCGTTAATAAACCTAATAACCATAAACTTACAGGTTTTTTGTCTTGAGGCATACCTAAGATTATAATATTTTTACGGACATCCGCCTTCTTATTTTGAGTAATTTCCTCCTATTTTTCTTGCCTTAACCCATAAAATTTGCCAAACTCAAGTTATATTGATACGCCTTATATGAATAAGCAAGGGATAAGCGTTAACTATTATGATTTCTATCATTTTTTGGAAGGGCTGACTAATTATAACAATTGGGCTAAGCAGATTGAT
>JAGUXD010000023.1 GCA_020062035.1 Candidatus Brocadiia bacterium
AATGAAGACAGAATCTTACTGTCTCTTAGCCACTGACTGTTCGTAGGGGCATATTATAATATTAATTACTTTGTGAAAATATTTCCGCCCGGGGCGGACAGGGATTTTATACGATTGTCTATTTCTGTGATGGTATTATCAAACGATACCGTCGCAGGCGTTTTTATCGCTGATATAAACATATCGGTGTTTTCCTTCAGGTTATTAATCTCATCTCCAAATCCATTATCCCATGAATATTTCTCTGAATCTTCAGGGGTAGGTGTAGATGAAGCAATCTGCTCATTTGTAGTCCGGACAATATCGGGATTGGGTTGGGTCGGGGTTGGTATCTTGAAGTATGAAATAATTGCAAGAAGTAAGAACGATGCCGCAATGGCCCCATAAGTCATCAATGATAACATCTTATTCCTTGTTTTAATCAGGTCTATCTGAGGCAACTTGGATGGTTCCACAGAAGGAAGATTAGATAGTTTATTCAATATGGCTCTATAATACTGGGTTTCTGATTGGCATTCCTGGCATTCTTGGAGATGCTTCTCAAAAAGGGATTTCTCTCCGACATCTAATTCGTCATAAATATAAAGTATCAAATGAGATTTATCAATATTACACATCTTATTTCACCTTTTCTCTTAGTGTTTTAAGGGCATAATGCATCCGGCTTATTGCGGTATTTAACGGGCATTTTAGTGTTTCGGCAATCTCTCTAAAGGTCAAGCCGGAATATACCTTTAATAAAACCACCTCTTTTTGCTCTTTGGGTAGCCCTGCGACAAGGTCCTTTATCTCATATGAATCCACTGACTTAGGGTTAGATAATTGTTCTAATTCCATAGGGCTAAATATCTGTTTGCGATTAAAATTATCCCTGCAAAGATTTATGGCTATCTGGTAAAGCCATTGCCTGAAACTCTTTTCCCTTTCAGGCACAAACCGTTTTATGTTCCTGATGGCTCTTAAGAACACATCCTGCAGGATATCTTCAGAAAGCATCCGGTCTCTGGTCATCTGATAAATAAAATTAAATAACGGCTTCTGGTATTTAAGCAATAATTTCTCTAATGAGGATACATGGTTATCTCTCTGGTATTCTTCTAATAAAACACCATCTCCCGCACTATTGCTAATCTCATCAATCACATCCATATTATATAACGATTAAAGGGATTAAATTATTGTTGAGCATCAGCGAAATCCCGCTGGGATAAACTCCATCCCGTAGGATTGCGGGATGTGTTTCTGTAAAATAAAACACGATTTTTCTACAAAATCATAAGAACTTTATATAAGAATATGACATAAGAAACAAGTAATTCCTCTACAATCTACGATGGAATTAAAGCAAATAAAGAGACTTGAAAAGAATGCAAGAAATGCCCTGCGTAATTCCTATGGACCTTATTCAAGATTTCGGGTCGGCTGTGCTTTATTAGCCGCATCAGGAAATTTATATACTGGTTGCAATATTGAAAATGCCTCTTATGGTCTCACGATATGTGCTGAACGCGTTGCTTTATTCAATGCGATAAGCCACGGAGAACGAGAATTCAATGCCATCGCGATTGTCTCTGAAAAAGACAGGGCTTATCCCTGTGGCGCCTGTCTTCAGGTGATGTCTGAATTTGCGCCTGATTTGGTTATAATTATATTTGATAACAAACATAAAATTAAAGTCGTAAAACTTAAAGAATTATTACCTAAAGCATTCGTTATAAAAAACAAGAAACACAAACAATAAAGGGAGCATCTATGAAACAAATAGTTCGCTGTGGTTTAATTCAGGCAAGTAATGTAAAAGGACCTGATGCGTCAAATGAAGTTATAAAAAAGGCGATGATTGATAAACATCTTAAACTTATTAAACAATCCGCTGATAAAAAGGTGCATGTTCTCTGCCTGCAGGAACTATTCTACGGCCCATATTTTGCCGCCGAGCAAAACTCACGCTGGTATAAATTGGCAGAAAAAGTCCCTGACGGACCAACCACAAAATTAATGTGCCGACTTGCCAAAAAATATAAAATGGTTATAGTTGTCCCGATTTATGAAGAAGAAATCAGCGGTGAATATTATAATACTGCTGTAATAATAGATGCAGATGGAAAATATTCAGGTAGATATCGGAAAAATCATCTGCCTCACTGTCATCCGGGTTTCTGGGAGAAATATTATTTTAGACCCGGAAATTTAGGTTATCCCGTGTTTCGGACTAAATATGCCTCAATCGGTGTCCTTCTTTGTTATGACCGTCATTTCCCAGAAGGCGCCAGAATATTAGCCATTAATAGTGCAGAGATTGTCTTTAATCCCAATGCAACAGTAAGCGGACTTTCTGAACATATCTGGAAATTAGTGATGCCTGCCTATGCGGCAATTTACCAATATTTTGTCGGCGTAATTAATCGGGTAGGCAGAGAATACTGGAAGACCGGTGAATTCTATGGAACAAGTTATTTTGCAGACCCACGCGGGCAAATCATTGCACAGGCAAGCAGAACTAAAGACGAAATCCTTGTTGCTGACCTTGATTTGGGTCTTATCAGAGAAATCCGTGATAACTGGCAGTTCTATCGCGACCGCAGACCAGAAACATACACGGAAATACTTAAACCGTAATTATTTAGCCGAGCCCCGAAATCATTCGGGGGACTATCGGATTCCCGATAGCGACTTGATTAGGGTAGCCCATCGGGAAAGAGCCGAGTATTTGTTGATTTTGGTTAATCTGTGATTAAACTACTTTTTATGAAACAATGGCGCCACCCGGGCGGGAAATTGCTGGCTCTTGGAGCGGATAAACTTACAGATGCGGAATTACTGGCTATCCTGATTAGCATTGGCATTAAGAATAAGTCCGCTGAAAAGATTGCCGAGGAATTGCTAAATAGGGTCTGCTGAAAAATGATTTTATATCTTATTAAACGAATAGACTTTTTCAGTATGCCCTAATTAATAATAGTTCCCGACTCGGTGGGATACAGTAATCCGCATTCTATATAACTCCTTATGTATCAAGG
>JAGUXD010000006.1 GCA_020062035.1 Candidatus Brocadiia bacterium
GATTGGATTAGGCAAAAGGTCAAAGACCAATGGGAAGCAACACAGATTTATGAGGGTTTAGCACTGGCTTCTTAAAACTATTTTCGCAAGAGTTCAGTAAATAGTTTAATTCTTGGTCTCTGTGAACTCTGTGCCTCTGTGGCTAATATGACGGATTCCATCCCATATTACTTCCCGGATAGGATTTTGAAATATCTTGAGAGCCGTTCCTGATATTCGGGCAGGAATTCTTCCTGTGCGGACTGGATAATCTCATCGCGTAATTTTTGGGGAAGATTTCCCCATTTTAAGGCATCAGACCGACGTTGGGTATAGGGGTCAGGTAAGTTGCTTTTATCCTCGTATGCCCGCGGTGCTGGTCCCTCGTCCTTACGAGTATCGGCTTCTTTTTTCTCGGGTTTTGGTTTTGGGAGGTCTTTGGGTTGTCTTGGTTTCTGTCTCTGCCCTCCGGCGCACTCTTTTGGTTCTATGACAATAGCGCTGTCAAGTATCTTTTTCAGTCCTTCACTTGCATCGGATTGTAAGCGGTTTATCTGTTCAAATAATTTATTGATTTCTTCTATAACTTCTTTCTGTCTCATTCTGGCTTTATCTATATCATCCGCGGTTTTAGGAACCGCAAGATTACTTGCCGAAGACAATCTATCCTCTGCGGTTTCCATATTATCTATGACTTTACCGAGAATAGAGATGGCATCTATTTCTTCCTCAACCGGAATGGGTTTGAGTTCTTTGTCTAACTCCTCTATGATTTTGTCAATGTCTTGTTCAGAGCCGATTGATAAAAGAGTCAGGCAGACCCACAGAGGAATAGCCAGTAGCCAATAACGAATAGACAATTTGGTTATCATGGTTGTTGTAATTGTTTAATCTTTTCTAACATTGCTTTAGTCAGTTCTGTCAGATGCGCTTGCTGGGCAGAGAGTCGCTGAAGAATAGAGCTCAGAACCGGGTTATCCGGGTTATTCAGAAGTTCTTTCTGAATATCCCTGGTTCTCGTAATAATGTTCTCCTGTATTGTTCTTATCATCTTCAGTTCAGAGAGCAGAGGAAGAAGTTTGTCCTGTTCTTTCTGGTTTTGTGCTTCTGTCATCTGCAGAGGTTTTCTGCGGTTCTTCTCAAATTCCAGTGCCTTTAATAGTTCTTTGAGTTTTGTGGAGATATCTGTTTGAATTTCTAATAAATAATCCGGATTGGTAAAGATGGACTCTGTTTCGTTAGAAGAGTCGCCTGCTAATAACCGCGATGAGGTTTTCATATCCTCTATTGTGTAATTTAATACGGGCGAATAGACCACAGAGTCCTCTTTGTCTAATCTGGTTTTGAGTTCCTTTGTCTCATCCGCAAGTTGGAGTTGTTCTACAGAGAGTTTTTTGAGGGCGATAAGACATTCTCTGCTCTTTAAGCAGGTTTTATCCGAGAGTATCTCTTCGGTCCGGTTATTGATGTTTGACTGTTGTTTAGTGATATTCTTCAGGGTGGTATGGAGTTCTTCAAGGGTTTTTTGCTGTTTATCTTGATTGAGTTTGTCTATTTTTTGGGCGATGGTTTCATAAAGCCGTTCTAATTCTTCTATGGCGTCCTGTTCATCCTTGACGGCATCCTTTGGTTTGAATTGAGAAAGAGCATTTTGTGCCTGTGCCATTGAATTCTTTGCCTTTTTGAGAGAGTTCTGATGTTGTTTGTCTTTAGTTTCCTGGGCGGTTTTTTGGGTGTCTTGTTCTATTTCTTTTTGTCTGCGGGTTAATCTTTCAAGTTTCCTTTTTTCTTCCTGCGTAAGTTGGCGGTCAAGGAATTCTTTTAATGACGCTCGGGCTTGACGAAGTTTATCAAGTGCGGATTTTTGGTTCTCCGAAACTTGTGGTTGGGGTTCTTTTTCAGAAGATAAGTTCTTAATAGATTCAGCCATTTGAGATGCGGAGTCGCTCAGGGATTGAGATGCCTTTTCTATCGCAGGTCTGTTTTGGTCATCAGTCCCGCTAAAGCGGGATTTAAGACGCTCGGCTAAATCTTCGGCACTCATCTGGAGTTCTTTCTGTGCGTCTTTTAAGCCCTGCACATTAAAAGACTCATCCCTTAAAACACGATTGGTTGCTTCATTGAGCGCCTTCTGGTCAAGGATAAGGGAATCTAACTCTTCGGCGACCGCAAATATATCACCGCTCGGGTCTAATATTTTGAGGGTTTCTTTTAATACCTTTTCTTCTTCCTCCTTTAGAGTACCAACTTTATTGAGCAGGGTTATTAGTTCCTGTAATTTCTGGTATAGTTCTTCAGGTGTGATTCTTTCCTCAAGGAGATTAATAAGCGAAGTCAAAGTGGTCTGGATATTGTCTAATGACTTTAGCGCCTGTCCAGATAAGCCGGCTTGGAGATGAGAGATAAGAGCAACGATATTTTCTTTAAGAGCGTTTTCTTTTAGTTTTTCCAGACCCTCTTGTAGTTTTTCAGAGTAATAAGGATGTTCCTGTTTAAGTTTCTCGGAGACTCGTTGCATCTTATTTTCTAATGTAGTAGATTCTTTCAAGAGATTCTGAGATTGTTCTATGACAGGTTCGCTACGTTCAGTGCAAGGCGGTTCTTTATCTACTCCCTCTTTTATTCGGTTGGAAGTTTTCTTGGCCGATGAGAGAAGTTCTTTGGCAAGATTAATCACCTCCTGATAATCCTCCCATTCTTCCAATGCTGAGAGAATTTTTGACAGGTCATCCTTGATTTCGGTCTGCTTCTGGTGAGTAAAATCAGAAAGGGTTTTGTTCTCTTGTGTGGTCAGTTTTTCTAATAGTTGCGAGGTATTCGGAGATTTTGTTGTATAAATATCAGAGAGGAGTTGGTTGATAAATTCTAATTTATCAAGCGTAGAACCAGAAAAAAGTTTGTTCTGTTTAATATCCTTGATGATTCTGGAGAGCGAAGAATGGGTATTCTGTGAGTTTTGTGTTACTCGTCTTTGAGAAGAGAGCGATTGGTGCGGGTTGGTTGTTCTGGTATTTAGGGCTGACTCCTGGAATTGCAGGGTCTTTTTTATATCGTCTTTTATTTGCAGGAGTGTTTCTTCTATCTTTCTTTCCATCTGCGATTTTGGGATAACCATCAGGGTATAATCCGGAGAGGTTGAGGTTTGCGAGGCGGGTATTTCGCAATTATCACCTGCCGTGAAATTCAAGATAAGATAATTGCCTTCCTTGAGATTATAGTCAGTGATTGATAACTGGTGAGAGAGATAGACATCTTTTCTATAGGGCGCGGTTATTTGCAGGGGCGAAATGAACATCTCCTTCTTTTTTGCTTCATCAATTGTGCTATCTATGACAGATAATTTTATTCCACAATCGGAGATGCCGTAGTCATCAGAAATCTTTGCTGATAACAAAATGGATCCATCAGGGGTGATGTATTCTATGGTGTTCTGCGGTTCAATTACCTGAATCGTTGGATGATTATCAGTGATAACTTTTATAGAATATTCTATAGGGTCATAGTTCTTAATGTGGTTTGTGGCTAAGAGATGAATGGAATATTTCTTGTCGTTATCTACAAGAAGTTGAGAGGTAATAAGAGAGGCGGTTTCTGTATCAGAGATGATGAGTTTTTCTTCAATCGGTTCTTTATTTTCGTCTGTAGTTGCTTTTAAGGTTGCGGAGAGGAGTTTGATGTTAGAGTGTCCGATAAGCGTAACTTTGGTTCCGCGTGTCGCTTTGATGTTGCCTGAGATTTCTGTTTTATTTGGCAGTCCGGTATATGAGGGGTATTCGTAGAAAGTGGTAAGACATTCAAGGAAAGGAGCAATAAGGACTTTTATATTTATCCAATCAGTCTGGTCGTCGCCGCCTTTGACTATAAGACGGAATGAAGATTGGACCTTGGGAAAATCATATCTGAATTCTCTGGTTGGGTTTTTGGTCTCAGGATTGATTTTCTGGCTAAGGGTCATTTTCTGCCATGTTAATAAATCGGTTTTGATATAGACGCTGTTAAGACGAGGGCCTTTTATAGGATAGGCGAGCACAGAGAGCGTTTGCCCTTTGGCAACAACATAATCAGGAATAACTTTTACTAAAAGATGAGTTCTTTTGGGCCATTTGATATTGGCACCGAATAGCCGTTTGCCCCAGATGGAAAAATCAGCAGGATAATTGGTAATCGCGAGCAGGGATATCAGAACCAAAGATAATGCGATAAGTGCTAATCTCTTCACCGCGAAAGGGGAGATAACTTTGCTAAACTTGTAATCTTTAGAAATAGAGGCAACCTCATTAATAAGGTGAGATTTTAAGGTGTTTCCAAGTTCAGATAATTGATAGAGGTTGATAAGCCGTTCTTTTAAGTCAGGAAATTGTCTTTCAATGAGAAGGATTAAACTATCATCTGGTATTTTATTGAGTTTGATAAAAGGGATAACAACTCTGTGTAAAAAGGTAAAGAAGAAGATAGTAATTGCCGTGATTAAAAAAGATAGCCGTAAAGTGAGTGGTAAATCGCGTAAGATGAAGTCCACTAAAAATGTAAAGATAAGATAAAGACCAAGATAAATTACCAGACGGGAGATACCGTCTAATAGAAACCAGAACTTTATCTTGAGCCGTAGGGTTTTGATATGTTTAGTAAGAGATTCTTCCATAAATTTAGTATTATAGTTAAAATACAGGAATTTGTCAATATTCATCTGAATATGACAGAAATTTCCCAACTCTGTAGAAAATAGTAAAACATCGTTTTAATAATATCATTATTGAGAGATAAAATTAGACAAAAAGACCCCTCTGGTTGGGAAA
>JAGUXD010000055.1 GCA_020062035.1 Candidatus Brocadiia bacterium
AAATATACTATTGAAGTAGAACGATAGTCAGATAATCAGGGATGGCCAGCGGGACGAGGAAACCCTTTTCAATACCAGTAATGCGTTGTGTCCTGCCAAGGCGGGAGCGTATAATCCCGCCAAGGCAGGAAAGTAGGACGCAAGACACAAGAGGGATAAAAGTATGCAAGGGGAAATTGATATTAAGGCATTATTTGCTGCGGTGGTTGCCAGAAATGCCTCTGATTTATTTATTAAAGTCGGCTCATTTCCAACCATCAGGGTGGCTGGCAAATTAGAACCGCTTCCCAAAACATTTCCTCTTACCGTAGAAATGGTTGAAAAGGTCTTTTTAGAAATAACCGATGAAAGATTAAGACAACATTTTGCTGAACACAGCGAGGCTGATTTGGCTTATGAGGTATTTGGCTTGGGACGTTTCAGGGCAAATATCTTCAAGCAAAAGGGATATACAGGAATGGTCTTTAGATACATCCGCTCACAAATACCCGCTCTTGAAGAATTAGAACTACCCGTAAGAGCGCTTCAGAAATTAGCCAGCGCTACTCGTGGGCTTATCCTTGTTACCGGCACTGCTGGCAGTGGCAAATCAACCACCATCGCTTCTTTACTTAACTATATCAACAAGAACTGGGCGAAACACATCATCACCGCAGAAGACCCGATTGAATATCTATTCAACGATGACAAATCCATTATAGAGCAAAAAGAATTAGGGATAGATACCAAATCATATACGATTGCCTTAAAACACGCTCTCAGACAGAGTCCTGATATTATTATGATAGGCGAAATCCGTGATAAAGACACTATGGAATCGGCAATCAGTGCGGCTGAAACAGGTCATCTGGTTATCAGCACCCTTCATAGTGTCAATGCATTCCAGACCGTTGAACGTATCATCAATTTCTTTGAGCCACATCAACATCACCTTCTGAGACAACAACTCTCTCTTTTATTACAGGGTGTCATCTCGCAACGGCTAATCGTCCGCTCTGATGGGAAGGGGATGCTCCCGGCCGCAGAAATTATGCTCTCTACACCTACTATTAAAGACCTCCTCTATGAAGGAAAAACCCGTGATTTATATCAGGCAATTCAGGAAGGTAACACTTATTACGGAACACAAACCTTTAACCAATCACTGAAAGGACTATACAAGGATAATTTTATCACTCTGGAAGATGCGATGGTGTATTCAGATAGGCCTGATGAACTTAAATTAGAACTACGCGGGATTAGTAAAGCAGGCGATTTTGATTTTAAGACCAGATAATGATTAGAGTTTCTAATTGGGCGAGGAGGGAGTTGAACCCTCACCCCCGGTTGAGGGGAGGGGATTTTAAGTCCCCAGCGTCTGCCATTCCGCCACTCGCCCTGTTAAGAAAAATCTAACCACAGATTACACAGATAAGCACATATTTTCCAGAATATAATCAGTCTAATCCGTTCCCAGTGGGATGTGGTTTCAATTTAATATAATTTCCTCTACTATCAAGAAAAATTCAGCCACAGATTACACAGATGGAAATGCATTATGCGTCTTGCGTCATGCGTCCCATACGCAGGACGCCTGACGCAAGACGCCAATCTGTGAAATCTGTGGTTTATACTTTTCTATATATTCTTCTACTCTTTTCGGCACGAGTTTTCTTATAGACCGGCCTAATCTTATATTCTTTCTTATCTTGGTTGACGAGATATCAAATCGCAAATCCGGTTGATATAATTGCTTCATCTCGCTGATAATTTCATCAGAAAAAGGTAATTTCTTGATAAGGTCATTAAAAGGATAACCGGGCCTTGCTATAGTAATAAACTTACATAATCTAACTAATTCTTTTACCTTATACCATCGTGGTAAATCTATCAAGGAATCACTTCCGATAATAAAATAGAATCGTGTAGCCGGGTGATATTCCTTCTTTAGTGTTTTGATAGTCGTGATAGAAAATGTCTTTCCGCCCTTTTTAATCTCTATGTCTGAAACCTTAAATCTTGGTTCATCCTGAACGGCTAATCTGGTCATCTCCAAACGATGATTAGCACGAATAAGTTTCTGGTGTTTCTTATGATAAGGGATATTACAAGGAATAAAGATAATCTTATCTGGTTTAAATCTTTTCAGGATTGTTCTGGCAATCTGAAGATGGGCATTATGAATCGGATTAAATGTCCCGCCGAATATAATTATCTTATTGTTCATAATCCGTGTACCCCGTGGCTTATATCTGCTTTTGTGGTAATCTTGATATTTCCCTCTGAGCCCGGTACAATGCTTACAGGAATAGATAATTTTTCTACTAACTGGGCGTCATCAGTATAATTTCCTGATTGACCTATTAACCTGTATGCCCTAAGAAGAATATCTTTGCTAAACCCCTGAGGTGTCTGCGCGGCCCAGAGCGAGTCCCTCGGCGTTATTGTCTCCTTAATCTCATTTTGTCTTCCAACCCTTTTAATCGTATCTGTTACAGGGGTTGCCAGAATCGCTGCGCCGGTCTTACGGACTTTCTTAATCAATTTGATTACATCGTTACGATTGACAAAAGGTCTTGCGGCATCGTGCACTAAAACGATTTCGGTTTTATTATCCACTGAACAAAGGACGTTAAATACTGAATCAGAACGTCTTGCACCACCAATAACGGTTTTTATCAGGATAGAGCAATTTTTTATCTCACGGATAATCTTTTCTGTCCTCTTAATATCTTTTGGATTTATAGCAATTACTATTTCTTTAACTGCGGGAATACTTCTAAAGACATCAAGACAATAACGAAGGAGAGGTTTGTCTTTCAGAAGAAAATAAGGTTTTCTAATCCTTGCCTGAAAACGTTTACTCTTTCCTGCGGCAACGACGATTACAGAAATATCCTTCTTCATATCTAATCTTCGGGCTTTGCCTCTCTTGTCATCAGACTATACACCGCCTTCATCGGATTCTTATTCCTGAAAAGAATATTATATACTTCTCTGGTGATTGGCATTTCAACCTTGTATTGCTCGGCTAATTTCATTACCGCTCTGGTAGTCCAGACACCTTCTGCGACCTGCTCCATAGATTCCAGTATTTGTTTAAGGGTTTCGCCCTTACCGATTCTTACGCCAACCGTCCTGTTTCTGCCGTGCGGGGAAATACAGGTGGTAATCAAATCACCGATTCCTGCCAACCCCCAGAAAGTTGCTCTTTTACCACCCATCATTTCGCCTAATCTGGCAATCTCAACCATTCCTCTGGTCAGAAGAGCGGATTTAGCATTATCACCTAATTCAAGCCCGTCGCAAATCCCGGCTGTGATGGCAATAATATTCTTTACAGCCGCGGAAATCTCCACGCCCTTTATATCGCTCTGGGTATAAACTCTGAAATACTCATTCATAAATATACGTTGTAATTCTCGGCATAATCGTTGATTAGTTGAGGCAATTACGACAGTGGCTGGTTTTTTACGGGCGACCTCTTCAGCATGACTCGGTCCTGACAGCACCGCAATCTTATTCTTTGGATAATCCAATACCTCGCTAACAATTTCACTTGGTCGTTTTAAGGTGTTTTGTTCTATGCCCTTGGCAACTGACACAATGGGGATTAGGGATTGTGAATTGCGAATTGCGGATTTTATCTTGGTCAGCACAGCGTGGATATACTGAGTCGGAACAGCCATAATAATTAGTTCACAGTTCGGAGTGGGGAGTTCGGAGATAATAGTAATTGATTCTGGAATTTTAACACCGGGCAGGAATCTGGTATTTTCCCTGTGCTTTCTCAGATAGTCAGCATAATCAGGAAAATTACTCCAGAGCGTAACTTTATGGCCATTGTGGTGTAAAAGCAAAGCAATCGCAGTCCCCCAACCACCATCTCCTAAAACCAAAACATTCTTCATACTAACACAAGTATCTGTTCAAATAGTTCAACAGTTCAAGGAGTTCAAAATGACACCTTAAAGTCTTTGAACACCTTAAACTCCTTAAACTTTATCTGATTTTCCCC
>JAGUXD010000036.1 GCA_020062035.1 Candidatus Brocadiia bacterium
CGGCTAATGACTTATCTGCCAACGCGCTATTCTTTTGGTCTTCTGCAACCTTTTTGACATTTAATGCTTCCTCTCTGTCTTTTTCTGCAATTGCAACCCTAGCCAGTGCCTCATCTTTTTCTTTTTGAGCAGCATCTACTTTCAATTTGTATTCATTTCTCGTTTTTTCGGCTTCCTCTTTCAATTTTAGAGCATTATCCTTCTCGTCCTCTGCTGATTTCTTTTGTTTCAACGCTTCATTTCTTTGTTCATCTGCCAATATTCTATCTTCAATGGCTTTGTTGCGTTCGATAAATACTAATAAAATTCCCACCATTGCAGAGAGTAGTCCTAATATAATTAACCCATATAATATATTTTTCATAATTACTTATCAGTCTCCTTTCAATTTAGTTTACTAAATAAAATAATAAAGTCAAGAATTTATGTAAAAAATATTATTTTTTTTCAATATTCCAGATTCCAGTAATAATAGTAGAACAATCGGGACATTTATTGCTATTTTTTAGCAGGTTTTCTTCAATATGATAGCCAACTCGTTTAATCAGAACTTTCTGGCACGACGGGCAATAGGTTGATTCTGCATAGTGGGTCGCAACATTGCCGAGATAAACAAATTTCAGTCCTGATTCACGAGCCGTCTGATAAATATTTTCTAATGTTTTTACCGCTGTTACAGGAAGATTGGTTAGTTTATACATCGGGCAAAAACGGGAAAAATGAACCGGCACATCATCACCCAGGTCATTTTTTATCCATCGGCACATTTCTTTGATTTCTTTAGCATTATCGTTAAGCGTCGGAATAACTAACACTACTATTTCAAAATGTATTTTTAATTCCTTAAGAAGAAGTAAAGTATCCAGAACCGCTTGTAAAGAACCATTACAATATTTTTGATAAAACTCTTCAGTGAAGCCCTTGAGGTCTATTTTGACCGCGCTGAGTTGAGCGCATAACTTCTGAAATGGCTCTTTGTTAATAAAACCGTTGGAGACCATTACGCTATGGATTCCGTGCTTTCGGGCTAATTGGGCGATATCATACATATACTCATAAAAAACAATTGGCTCTCCATAAGTAAATGCAATAACAGGTATTTTCTTTGTCTTGGCTTCTTCTACGATATCTGTTGGTGATAGATTAAAATACTTTATTTCCTCTGGCTTGGCTTGAGAAATATGCCAGTTCTGACAGAACTTGCAGCTGAAATTACAACCAGCAGTTGCTAAAGAATAGGTCTGCACACCGGGCAAGAAATGATAAAAGGGTTTTTTTTCTATCGGGTCAATATTTATAGCGCAGGGTCTGGAATAAACCAAACTATAATAAAAGCCGTTATCATTCAGTTTATTGCCACAATAGCCCCTGCCCTGATTGACAATCCGACAGTGCTTCGGACAGATTAAACACTGGACAACCCCATCCTGAAGTTTCTTATAAAAAGAGACCTCTCTAAGTCCATCGTTTGGCTTATCAGATGATAATGCATAATCACTGTTGAGAAAAGATAAGGCAGTGCAAGTTCCGATGGCTTTTAAGAATTGTCGTCTATTTATTACCATAAATACTATTCCGAAAATACTTGAGCGGTAAAGACGAGGAATTCCGCATCTTTACGCCAGGCATCTTTTGGCAGTCCTGCTTTTTCAGAGAGATGATTGAGCATTTCTTCGCGTGTCCATCCTTGCTCAGGTGCGACCTGCGGCAAAAATACCGCACTGGCATTTCCTTTTATCAGATAGACTCCGTGTTCACCAACCACAATCTCTTCAGGTCCTTTTACTTTTCTCATCGGCGAAAGGACTGAAATCTCTATGTTAAGTTCTTTTTCTTCATCTAAAGTAACCGGTGAAAATCGCCAATCTTTTACTGCAGAATTTATCGTCTGTTCAATTACCCCTTCATATAAAGGTTTAGGTTCAAAGATAGAGCCGATGCATCCGCGCAGATGCCCGTGTTTCTTGAGAGTAACAAAAACCCCTCTCTTTTCTAATAACCTTGAGGTCAGTTTCTTATCATCTACTTTGGGTGTTTTCTGTGATTTAAGATAGAGCCGGATTGTTTCTCGGCTTAAGGCAAGCAGTGTCTTTTGTTCTGTTTCATCTAATTTATCTTTGATATTATCCACCTCCTGCAGAATAAAACAGATTGATGCATAACTTACTGAATGACGATAATCACCTGTTAAATCGCCAGAAGTATAATAATTAAGTAAGACGCCTTTGCTTGTAATACCTTCCTTTTTTAATAAATGAAGTAAAAGCAGAATAGGTTTATATCCACAAATAGTTGCCCCTGTAGAATTAATATATCTATGAAATCCTTCAGGTGAAATATTGATAATTTCTGTTATTGCTCCATCATCAAGTTTCTTAATATTATCTTTCAGATTATCCCTGAAAGGCACATAACCAAAACTCTCACCGTAGTGTGTAAAATCAGAACTGATTATGAGAAGGGTTTTATCATCAATAATTCTGTTTATGGCTGACGCAGTTTGGGAATAATTTTCTATTTCGCCCACAATAAGAGGCACTATTTTATACCCAGATAAAACACTCTGTAAAAAAGGCAGTTGAATTTCTAATGAATGTTCTTCTGAATCAGCCGCTTTTTGATAACTGAATAATTGTTTATTCCCAAGCAAGGTCTCACATGCTGATGTGTCTATTTCTACTAAACCTAACGGAGTTTGATAATGAGTTGCTTTAGAAACCGAGACCCCTCTAAATCCGACATAATGGCTTGGTCCGATAATGATTACTTTCTTAAAAGGCTTATCTTTTATTAAAGAATAACCGTATGCGGCACACTGGCCTGAATATTGATGACCTGCGTGCGGCACTATTAAACTAAAGGGCCTGAGGCTTTTTACCTCATCGTCTAATTTCACATTACTTAAATATTTTCCTATTTCTCTTTTTAATGCCTTGGGCTCACCTTCATACCAACTACCTGCTTTAGCCGATTCTCTGATATCCATAATTTGTTCCTCCTTGCCTGCCGTAGTTTCAACATAAGCGGCTTCACCATGAGTGTAACGAACGGGTTTATCAGCCACCTTATCGCACCCAGAAATGAGAATAAAAAGAATGATACCAATCATGAAATATTTTACCATAATATATTATCCATTATAATATTTTACTATTGACTTGTCAAGTAGATTTATCGCATAGTTAAAAATGCCTGAATCCTGTGGGTGTTAACCGAGTAATCTGTCCCTGCCGGGTGCATAGCCGAATACCTTTTGGTTTCTGTGCCAGTCCTATTATGCTAATAGGTGTGTTCTTTAATTCCTTGTCTTTGATAATCTCCATTGCCTCCTCTAATGGGGCAGTAAAGAGCAACTCAAAATCCTCGCCATCTGTCAGCGCGTGATATAAGGAGGATTTTCTATCCTGTCTGGATAATTTTTCAGCATCCTGACTTATCGGAATACTCACTTCATCCAACGTGGCGCCGACTTTGCCTGCCTCTAAGATATGTCTCAAATCCTGTAATAAGCCATCAGAAATATCAATCATACTGGTTATCTTATAACGTTCAGTAAGAATTTTCGCCTCCTCCAGACGCGGCATAAAACTAAGATGCTTACCTAAAATACTACCTCCTAATCTGTCAGTAACTAATATTGCATCTCCTACAGAAACACCTGAACGGGTAGCGGGTGCAAGTTTATTTCTCACGGCTAATAAAGTAGAAGTAATGGTCAAATGACCTCTGGTTGCGGATAAATCACCTCCGATTATTTGTACACCGAATCTTTTACAGATACGATGCATCCCCTTGAATAAGTTGTGAGTAAATGATGGTTTCCTGAATTTCTTCGGTAGTGCGACAGAAATCAGGGCATATCTTCGTTCAAAACCGCCGCCCATTGCCGCAAGGTCACTCAAAGAAACCGCCACTGATTTATAGCCAATTTTTTCTGCAGGTGTGTCAGAAAGAAAATCTATACCTTCTATAATGGTATCTATAGTAGCGTATAACAGATTATCATCTGGTAATTTTATCACAGCGCAATCATCACCAGAACCGATTATAACATCTGAGCGATACTTAAGGTGTTTTTGAATCCACTTGATATAGCCAAATTCTGTTTCTTTCATAACATAAATAGAACCACAGATTACACAGAGGAGCGTATAGATGTTCTAATCCCTATGCTCTATGCTATCCTAATCTGTGTAATCTGTGGTTACAATTTAGCCCTTAGGCGACTGGTCGTAGAACACGATCTCTTCCAGTGCTTTACGTGGCTTCGGCTTTGGTTCGCCATCAGCATACCCCACCGGCGTCAGTCCAACTACCCTGAGATGTTCAGGTATCTTCATTACCTTTTTTACTTCTTTCTCATCAAAAGCGCCAATCCAGCAGGTTCCTAATCCCTCCACTGTAGCGGCTAACATCAGATGGTCAAAGGCAATTGCCAAATCAATCGCCCAACTTTTCATATAGTTCCCTTGTTTTTGGTATGACTCATCTTCATTAGCACAACCGATAATGACAACCGGAGCCTCTGCAATAAATATCTGGTCCCTGCAGGGTTTTACCAGTTGCTTCTTGAGATTCTCATCACGTACTACGATAAACCGCCAGGGCTGACCATTCTTGCCTGACGGCGCCAGATGCGCCGCATCCAAGACGCGGGTCAACACCTCGTCGCTGATTGCACCAGGCTTATATTTTCTGATACTGTGCCTCTTTTTTATTACCTCATAAAAATCCATAGTTACATCCCTTTCTTTTAAGAAAATTATTAACCACAGAGAAACGCAGATAATTTGGAATAAATCCGTGTTTATCAGCCCCGATGCCCCGATGAAATCGGGGTCGTGGTCTGTGGTTGCATTTTTATTTTATAGTTTCTTTCTTATGAAGTCAATAAATATCAAACGGGTTTTCTTTTTTCTTCCTGTAAACGAATTACGAATCATTCGTCCGCCCTTGGCGGACGGGCCGTTGTCGGGTGACACACACCTTAAAAAAATCGGTCTGGATAAGCGGTAACGAAACCCGTATCATCTAACGAATATCATTCAACGAAATACCCAGCACCCTGATGGACATCGGGGTGCTTGGTTCATCTGTGGTTTTATTTTTCTTGATTGCATCTGGAGATTATGTTTACCATGGTCTACCCATCTGTCAAGTAGACTGTATAGGAAACAGTGTAGGATACAGTATGGGATACTGTGTGGGATACTGTGTGGGATACAGTGTGGGATACTGTGTGGGATACTCTGTAGGATACAGTGTAGGATACTGTATAGGATACTGTGTAGAATACAGTATTGGATACAGTGGGGAATACAGTATCCCCCACAATATCCCCCCTCTATGAGAATATTGACATATCTTGAGTTTGGCAAATTTTATGGGTTAAGGCAAGAAAAATAGGAGGAAACCAGAAATTCCCCAACTTGGTAGATAGGTA
>JAGUXD010000181.1 GCA_020062035.1 Candidatus Brocadiia bacterium
ATATTACGAATTAGATGCTGAAAATATGGGCTCGGAGATATGGTCGTACCCTACGGACGGGGCTGTTTTGCTCTCTTCGCCTTTAATCAGTGGGACATCTGTCTATCTATTACCAGGTGGAGACGATATTAATTTCTATTCTATAGATATAGATAGCGGTATTAGTAATTATCAGATTGCTTTAACTGACCCATCTTCACCAACAACCGGAGCGATTTTAGGGACAAAATTATCCACATCTTCACCGATGAAGTCAGGAAGTTTGATTGTCTTCATCGTCAGGTTTGATTATATCATTGATACCGATGCCGATGACCTTCCTGACCAGTATGTCCTTAACGAATATGTATTGGCAGTTGACGAGACAACTTTGCCTGTTTATATTAAGTGGCAGATACCAACCGGACTCTTGGTTACCAGTAATCAGGGCGATGTTCCAGAGTTGGGCTTATGTCCGACACCGGCAGGAATGAAATCCGCAACAGGTCAGGATTTACTGGTAATCGTTTCTTCTTTATCATCACGATTGAGAGTGGTGGATACAAATTCAGGAAATATTCTTAAGAGTTATCCATTAGATGATAGATGTCTTGCATCAGCAGTGGTTGCTAATTCTCGTATCTTTGTGGCTGACCGACGTGGCTCTATTTATGCCTATCAAAATAGCACAAACAGTGCGCCTGAGCCACCAATTTCAGGATTCTCACCGGCTCATAATGATACGCTCTGGATTGGAATACCTACGATTACTCCAACCATTATCTGGGCAGCGGCAAGTGATTCTAATGATGCTTCATCTACCTTGAGATACATAATTCGGGTAGATGACGATGATGAGATATTAGAGAATAATGATTTTGAGTTTCTTACTCAAGCCGGTGTGGTTTCAATAACACTTCCAGCAATGACAGTTACAGATTCCTTGAAATTGACTTATGCGATAAGGACGATTGACCCAAGAGAGGCATATTCCAGATGGTCAGATGCCCAATCATTCTGGATTATCTTAGATAAGAATCCGCCTGAACCAGTAACAGACCTTAAAGTAACACCCAGTAATTCTTATGTTGATTTATTCTGGACCGAGTCTACCAGTGATGACCTAAATGGCTATTGGGTTAGTTATAAGGTATCTACAGAAACGGCTTTTGCGGGCTTACAATTTGTCTGCAATACGACTTGTCAGGTTCAGGGATTAACTAATGGAATACTGTATACATTTCAAGTCGTGGCTGAAGATATCGCCGGGTTAATGAGTTCGCCCGTAGAAATTTCCGCCACACCAAATTATGTGGTCTACTATAACGGCATACCTTATGATTCACTATCTGATGTAGTATCAATTGCCCAAACCGGTGATACGATTACACTCGGTGCGGCAACATTTGTCTTACAGAATACATTATACCTTCAAGAAGGTGTTAATTTGATAGGTCAGGCACCACATCTTACTATTTTAGACGGTTCATTATTGAATGATGCTATAATCCAATTATCAGGCCCGAGTGTCGGTGTTAAAGGAACTATTTCTAATCTGATGCTTTATGGTTGCCAGATAGGTGTAAATGTAACTGGTTATGCCACAAGAATAGCAATTAAGAATACAGTAATTACAAAGTGCGGAATTGGAATCTACGGCGGGAGTGATACAAATATTGAAATTATCAATAACACGATTATCTCCAATGATGATGCGGCAATAGCCATATCCGGTCTAACCATCATAAGCAATAACATTCTTAACGATAATCAATATGGAATCCGATGGGAAGGTACAGAGCAATACTTGTCCAGATTGATGATTTCTTATAATAATGTTTATTATAATAACTTCAATTATTATGAGTGCGATGCGGGAATTGGTGATATTTCGTATAATATATCTTTTATTGACCCGGCCCATAATGACTACCGTGAGCAAGATGACCAGCCAAATATAGATATGGGCTCGCCTTTTGATGACTGGTCGCAAGAACCATCTCCACACGGCGGTCGGATAAATATTGGTGCTTATGGCAATACTATTTATGCCGCACCGAGCGCGCCTCTGCATATTGCTACCACGACCCTGCCCGAAGGCGAAATCTCAACTTCTTATAATGTGAGAATCTCTACGGCTGGCGGCTCGCCCCCTGTAACATGGACAATTACTTCTGGTAGTTTGCCTGCCGGACTTTCTCTTAATCCCAACACCGGTCAAATCTCTGGCGTTATTTCTCCTTCGGCATTAGTGGCTACTTATTATTTTTCGGTTTATGCCTTTGATACACAGAGCGACTCTGATACCGCGCTCTTTCGCATTCAGGTAAATTACACCGGAGCATTATTGCGAGTCATTCCAACCACCCTACCAGATGGCGAACCTAAGGCATTTTATTCTGTCTTTATCACCGTTTCAGATGGTCTTTCACCTTATCAATGGATACTTTTTGGCGGAGCCCTACCATCTAATCTATCATTAAATGAAAATACAGGTGAAATTAGTGGAATTCCACTCCCAGCATCAGAAGGCGAGTATAGTTTTATTATTGAAGTAACAGACAGAGCACTAACCAGTGTAACACGAGGTTTCACGATTAGAATAAATCCAGGGCTCCAACAATATGAGCGTAAACCGGGTAAAAAATTTATCCCTTGTTTTATCGCCACTTCTGTTTATGGCTCACCAATGGCTAAAGAAGTAATTATCTTAAGGGAGTTCAGAGATAAATATCTTATTACCAACAGTCTGGGCAGACAATTTGTAAAATTCTATTATACCCATAGTCCTGAATTGGTTAAATACATAGAAAAAAGCCCTCTGCTAAAAAATATTACATTGATTATCCTTACACCGCTGGTGATTTTTGCTAATCTCATTCTCACAGGCGGGCTAATTAAAACAATCATCCTTTGTTTTATCGCAGTTATCATTTCAGTTTACCCAGCACACCCCTAAATCCCCTCTTGAGAGGGGTAGGGGTGTGTAATCCCGACTTTAGTCGGGATTTTCTTGACAAAATAATTGTATTATTATAGGTTTTGTTAAAGGAGGAAAATAGTATGTTTAGGAAAAAGGATAAGTTAGAATTATACGAGGTCTTAAAACAACATAAGATAAAAGTAGGTGAGAAAATACCTCCTAAAGAAGAGCCAGTTTTATCTTCTTATTCTCCATTGCCCCGCGGGGGAACGAGACCAACTGCTGTGAGCGCAACATCAGCAACAGAACCTCTCACTAAACCGTATCCGCGGTTTAAAATCCCATTCCCAACCAAGTCTAAACAAGCAGTTGTTAGTCCTTCTCCTTCTGAGAAAATTAGCAGAACAAAATGGGACACCGCAGTAGCAGTTTCTCTCCCATCCCGGAAACCTTCAGGAATAGAACAGAAAAAACCGATTTCTTTGCAGACGACTTTTATTATCCTCGGAATACTTGTAGTAGTTGGAATTATTATTTATCTTATAATATTCACACCATCTCCTTCTGAAAGCCCAAAACCAGCAACACCAGCGATTACTCCGACTACACCGCCAGCCAAGAGTATCTGGTCTAACAGATTGGTCTATTACAAGGATGATGCCGAAGGACAACAATCATCTGAGAAAATACTCAGGTTTCTTATAGAAAAAGGTGTCAGCGGTGTTGTTACTAAAAAAGAGAAAATTCATGGAGTACTTCATATTGTTATTTACGCAGGAAGATACTTATCGCAAGATGAAGCACAGAAAGAACATCCCAAACTAAAACGATTACATTATGCCTTTAAGAATGTTCAAGCAGTAGAGGTGAAATAAATATGTCAATCCATAGAAGTCTGGTCTTACGAGGGAGGTTAAAACGACATCGCAATGTCCTGAAAAGAAGCGAAAGGATAGAACGATTAATAGAAGAAGAGAAATTTACTGATAACACAAGCGTTTTCGGATTACCTAAATTAAGAAATATTCTTCAGAAGGTAAAACCCAAGCCGAAGAAAGAAGCCGAGGCAGCCACAGTCGCACCTGATGTTGCAGCCGGGACACCCGCGCCGGGCACAACCACAGCAGCCTATTCACCAGCACCGCCCGGCAAACTGGCTGAAACTAAACCAACCCCACCAAAACGGGATGAGAAGACTAAAACTGATACTAAATCTCCTAAAAAATAAGCTACTGATTAGAAGGAAGAAATTCAAATGAAAGCAGCCGTGTTTCATTCGGTAAATCAACCGCTGACTATAGAGGACCACCCCAAGCCTCAAATAACTCAAGATGAGGTCTTGATAAAGGTTTCTGCCTGTGGTGTCTGCCATACTGACCTTCATTATATTGACCATGGAGTTGCGACATTTAAGAAACCGCCGCTTATTTTAGGACACGAAATCTCAGGCACTGTCGCTGAAATTTCTGCCAATGTAAAAAACCTCAAACCAGGCGACCATGTCCTTTTACCAGCAGTTCTTACCTGCGGAGTCTGCGAATTCTGTAGAATCGGTAGAGAAAATATCTGTAAAACAATGATAATGTTCGGCAACCATATTGACGGGGGCTATGCTGAATTTGTCAAGGCACCAGCCAAAGATGTTTTCATCCTCCCCTCTGAGATGCCTTTAGAAGAAAGTTGTATTATCGCTGATGCAATATCCACTCCATATCATGCGGTCAAAAACCGAGCCGGAGTAAAACCGGGCGATGTTGTTGCTATCTTCGGCTGTGGCGGTGTCGGGGTAAATCTTGTCCAATTATGTTCTCTTACAGGCGCTACGGTTATTGCAGTTGATATCCTTGATAAGAAATTAGAATGGGCAAAACAATTCGGCGCTAACTATACCATTAACCCCAATAAAATCCCGGATGTTGCTAAAGAAATAAAAAAACTAACCGCGGGCGGTGCTGATATTTCTTTTGAAGCAATTGGAAACCCTGCGACAATGGCTTTTGCCTATAATTCCCTCAAAAAAGGCGGCAAACTTTGTATCGTTGGCTATTCTGACAAGGAGTTTCCTCTGCCTGCCGCAAAGACAATGTTCTTTGAAATAGATGTAGTTGGTTCTTTAGGTTGCAGACCTGTTGATTATCCACGGATTATAGAAATGGCCCGTCTCGGAAAGGTAAAAATCAAACCGCTGGTCAGTCATAAATTTACTCTGGATAAGATTAACGACGCCTTTGAGACATTACGAAAAGGCGAAGCCCTGCGGGCAATCGTGGTAATGCAATGAAAATAATCATTATCGGTAGTGGTGCCGCAGGCATCTCAGCACTCCAAAACATTCGCCAGAACGACCCTGACAAAAAGGTCAATCTCATTCTCATCTCTGCAGAAGGCGATTTGACCTATTCACCCTGCGCCCTACCCTATGTTATATCAGACAAAATACGAACAAGGAAACTCTCTCGCCTGGATAAAAACTTCTTCAAGAACCTAAAAGTCCAGACCTTCTGGCGAAGCCCGGTCTGTAAAATCATCCCTCAAAAGAAAGCCATTATTTTAAGGAACGGCAGAACCTTCTTTTACGACAAACTCCTTATCGCCACTGGCTCTGTTCCTGTAAAACCATCAATACCGGGCATTGATAAAAAAGG
>JAGUXD010000202.1 GCA_020062035.1 Candidatus Brocadiia bacterium
GTTTTTCTTTATCCAAATCAGGATGCAATTGTCCATGGATCGCGGCAGATATTTTGCCGGTTTCTTCTGATACAATAATCACAATCGCATCGCTTTCTTCGCTCAACCCAATACCTGCCCGATGACGGGTGCCCAGGTCTTTAGATATATCTGACATTTCTGTCAATGGGAATAAACATCCGGCCGCGGTTATCCGCTCATCTTTAATAATTATACCACCGTCGTGTAAGGCAGAGCCGGGTTGAAAGATTGTTTCTATCAGTTCTTTACTCACATCGCTATCCAATTTAACACCGTCCTCAAGATATGGTTTTAAGCCGATTTCTTTCTCAAGCGCAATCAACGCACCCTGTCGTTTCTGGGCAAGATTAAGACACGCTGTGATAACCTCATTAGCCATCACTCCGCCCGAGGCCGTGGAAATAAGACCAAAAAGACGTCCCTGTCCCAATTCTAAAAGGAGCCGTCTTAATTCCGGCTGAAAAACAATAATTAATACAAAGACCAAAAATGGCAGAAACCATTCTCGTAAGGCATAAGGAATATTATGTAGGCCGAGATATTCTAAAGCAATCCCGATTAGTACAAAAGTGATAAACAAAATAAAAATCAGTCCCTTAAAAATGCCTGCACCACGCGTTCCCTTCAAACTGAATAGAAGATAATAGAAAAAGACAAAGATTATACCTATCTCAACTACACCTTTAATTGTGTCTATCATACCTCACGAACCCCGCGTCAAGCACATAAAATAACTCCAAAGACAAAACAGATAAAATGATGACATTTCACGATAAATTAATATAGAATATCACCCAAAGAATAGCAATAAATATGAAACAATTTATCCTCAATAATTTAATCCAATCAGCCAGGAGCAGGAGAAAAATAGACCTCATCCTGAAAAATGCCCGTTTAGTGAATGTCTTTACCTGCGAGATATATCGCACCTCGGTTGCTATTGCTGATGGTTATATTGTCGGCTTCGGCCACGATTACCCCGCAAAAGAAATAATAAACCTCCATAATTTATATTTAGCACCCGGCTTTATAGAAGGACACATCCATATTGAAAGCAGTTTTCTTACCCCTTTGGAATTCAGCCGTGTTGTTCTGCCCTGCGGCACAACCACAGTTATCTGCGACCCACACGAAATAGCCAATGTCATCGGCTTAAAAGGCATCCGTTTCTTTCTTGAGGCAAACCAATATTCGCCTCTAACCATCTATGTAATGTTACCTTCCTGTGTTCCGGCTACTTCATTAGAAACATCCGGAGCAAAACTACTTGCTAAAGAACTTCGCAGATTAGCAAAACACCCTTATGTCCTCGGATTAGCAGAGATGATGAATTATCCGGGCGTCCTGAACTCTGATAAAGAGACTCTCTCCAAAATCTCCTCTTTCCCACTCGTTGACGGACACGCACCTAACTTACACGGCAAGGACTTATATGGCTATATTACAGCCGGTATCAAATCAGACCACGAATCGCTCTCTCTCAATGAGGCAAAAGAGAAATTACAGAACGGGATGTATTTAATGATTCGTGAAGCAAGTGCGGCTAAAAATCTTGGAGCCCTTGTAAAAGCAATTACCCCTCAAAATAGCAGACGATGCCTACTGGTGAGCGATGACCGCCACGCACAAGACCTTCTCAAACACGGACACCTGAATGACACACTGAAAAAAGCCGTGCGATTAGGACTTGACCCCAGTATCGCAATCCAACTCGTTACGATAAACCCGGCAGAATATTTTGGCCTAAAGCGATTAGGCGCAATTGCACCCGGCTTTTACGCGGATTTGGTCGTGCTTGAGAACCTCAAGAATTTTACAGTCAGGATGGTATTTAAGAGAGGACAACTTATAACCAATCTCTGCACAAAGACACCAAGAACATCCCGCCTAATAAATATTGATAGTGTTAAATTACCAAAGTTGGAAAAATCGGATTTTGAGATTAGATTATCACAGGACCCTGCCAAGATAAAAGTGATTGAGGTTGTCCCGCATCAGATAATTACCAGGAAGATTGTCCTGCCCGCACTGATAAGACACGGCAGGGCATATGCCGACACCAAACGGGATATATCAAAACTTGCGGTGATAGACAGACACACCGGCAAAAAGCACATTGGTCTGGGCTTTGTAAAGGGCTTCGGCTTAAAAAAAGGAGCGATTGCCTCGACCGTGGCTCACGATTCGCACAACCTCATCATCATCGGCACTAATGACAAAGATATGTTATTTGCCGCACAGGCCATTCGTTCAATGAAAGGTGGACAGGCAGTTATCCTGAATAACAGGCTCATTGCGTCCTTACCGTTACCGATTGCCGGGATAATGTCAGATTGTAAAGCCCGAGAGATAGTGGAAAAAACCCGCAAATTAAACAGAGCCACACAAAGATTAGGATGCACAATAAAAGAGCCATTTATGACGATGTCATTTCTCGCATTACCGCTCATCCCTGAACTGAGATTGACTGACAAAGGACTGGTGGATGTCCTAAAATTCCAGACTGTTCCTGTTTATATTCCAGTGGGATGTGGCTAAATTTTTTTGGGTGTGGCTACTTTGAGTTGTTTCCTAACCCCCTAGAAAGTATAATACTACCGCATAAATCCCTAAATGAAATAGGCTCATTTTGACGAAAAAATAATAAAAACGTCAGAAAGGAGCCAAAAATGGAAAAACCTATTGA
>JAGUXD010000172.1 GCA_020062035.1 Candidatus Brocadiia bacterium
AAATATAATGTGAGCACAACACTGACTATTACCAATTGATTCATCGTCAAGCCAAGAGGAACAAGCATACCTACAGCCACATCCTTACGTAGAAAACCGATGACTAATGCACCAACGGCTTCTTTGGGGAGCCCAAAGAGCCCGGAAATAACTGGTTGAGCAAGTCGGCCCACAAATTCAATAATCCCCAGCGAATGAAGGATATTTACCAGAAAAACTCCCAGAATAACATAGGGCAGCGCCTCTTTCAAAAACCAGATTATTCGCATCAGTAATTTCTTAAGCAGGGCACCTAAATAAGGTATGCGATAAGGCGGTATCTCCACAAATATCTCCGGGCTTTCGCCTTTCAGAATAAGATTTAGTAAAATACCGAGGATAAGCCAGACAATAAAAAGTGTCCCGAATACGATGATTAATCCTTTGGTTCCGAATTTGCCCAGCAGTCCAATAATCATCGCAATCTGTGCCATACAGGGAATCGCAATCGCCATCAAGGTGGCGCTAATAAACCTTTCTCTTCTGGTCTCCATTACGCGGGTGGCTAAGGCGCCGGGCACATTACAGCCTATGCCCAGCATCATCGGGATAATGGCTAATCCGTGCAGTCCTACCTGATGCATTAGTTTATCCACCACTACTCCCAAACGGGGTAAGTAACCTGAATCTTCAAGAAAACTCAACACGAGATAGAAAGCTACTATATAAGGTAACACCATGGCTAATGGAACAAAAAGTCCGGTGGTAAGTACACCAAAAGATTGTCCAAAGTCTATCTCGTCCTCAATGAGTTTTCCGATAAGGATATCGTGCAAGAAACCTGTTGAACCAAGCAATGCAGAAACCTTCATCATCAAAGGTGCCCATAGATTTTCAAATAGTGGTTCAAAGATATATCCAATCAAGGATTCACCAATAAATCTGATAATCTCAAAGGTGGCAAACATAATGATTAAGGCAATCGGCAAGGCGGTTAATGGTCGGATAGAAGCATCGCCTAATCGTTCAAGAAAGGTATGATGGCGATGGGTTATCTTTTGCACCCTTTGCGTAATCTTGCCGATTTCATGCCATCTTTCCGGCTCGTCATCGGCATAGGTATTAGCCTTTGCCTCCTTGAGTCGCGAGACCAGGGTAGCAATCCCTTCGCCGGCAACCGCGCAGGTGGGTATCACCGGAACACCTAAAGTTCTCTCTAATTCGGCGACATTTATTAAAACCCCTTTATGATTGCATTCATCCCAGAAGTTTAACACCACGAGCATTGGAATATGTCTTTTAAGCAATTGCAAGGTAAGATTAAGATTCCGTTCCAGATTGGTAGCATCAACTACATTAATAATTAAGTCGCCGTCTTTTAACATCTCCACGGCGACTTCTTCAGCCTTGCAAGTAGGTTGCAGAGTATATGTTCCGGGCACATCAAGCACCTCGGCTTTTTCGCCATCTAATTCAAGATATCCCTTGGTAAATTCAATGGTTGTCCCGGGATAATTTGAGGCGATCACATAGACACCGGTGAGTCGGGAGAAAACTACGCTTTTGCCGACATTGGGATTGCCCATTAAAAGTATTTTCTTCATATTTTCACATCCACCAATATTTTCCGGGCCATGCCGAAACCAATCGCCACCTGAGTATTGCCTACTTGCGCAATGATTGGTCCACGCATAAATTGGTCCGATTTTTTGGTTATGGTTACGCCGACCCTGATGCCCATAGCCTCTAAACGGTTGGTCAGCCCATAGCCCCCCTGGACTTCAATTATTTTACCTGTCTCATTCTGTTGCATCCGGGTTAGATCAATCATAACAATGCCTCCTTAAAATCCATAGGTTACGCCGGCCGTAATAAAATAATCGGGTGCAGGTTTAGATAGACCGAAACCAACTCTCACATCAATAATAAAAGATTCATTAACGGCGCAGTTTATACCTATTAGACCAGTGGTAATATTATCATCAAATCCACCTTCAAGAACGGTTTCGCCGGTTAACTCAGCGACCCAATTTAACTTCTCTTTGAAGGGATGTTATATGGCTAAACCATAAGATAGAATATTATCTTCACTTACCCCGACTGCTTCTCCGACAAAGGTATAACCCAGATTGAAGTGACCTGTAGCCTTACCTAATGATTTAGTCAATATGCCATTAAAGACGTAGTCAATTTCACCTGAACCAAGTCCTTTGGTCTGGTCGTCGGTATCTGTCTTGAAGGTAAAGGTAAATGCTAATCCGGGTATTGAACCCTTGGATTCATTCAGTATGCGACACTTGGTATATAATTCTATATCGCCGCCTCCTGTTACACTATGTGCATCCTCTTGATTAAGGAATAAATAGGGGAAGGTTAAATCTAATTCCATCCTTTGTGTCATACCATATTTTAAGACGAAACTTGAAGTCGTTTCTTTGTCGTTATTTGATGCCTTGAGATAATCAAGTCCTAATTCAATCTCAAAACGGTCCGGTTCAAGCGTGTAGATATCGTCCGTAGCTAATGGTCGTCCTGGATATACTTCCCTCATAGTCAGGAGGCAAACCAGACCAATTAACCAAGCCATTTTTAACATCTGCAGGACTGACCGCAAACCTGATAGGGCTTTCATCGTTACTACCTCCGGCTCAATACAGGCCGGACTTTAGTCCTGCCAATATGAGCTCTCGTCCATAGCTCGGCCTTTTATTCTATTATATTGCAATTGCGATGCAGTTGCAATTAGTTAGTAAAAAATATTCCATCCTAACCGCGTCGGCACTTTTGGCAATAGCCCCTGATACCCAAACGGTGTTCAACCGGCTTAAATTTATATCCCTTGCAGGTAATTTCCTGCAATTTCTCGATTTGTTCATTCTTGAATTCGTAGATTTTACCGCATTTAATACAGACGATGTGGTCGTGGTGGTCATGGCCGAAGATATATTCATATTTAGTGATATTGTCCTGGCACCGCACCGCCTCTTTAATTATTTTGTTTTCCACCAACGAAGGCAGGGTGCGGTAGATGGTGGCCCGGGAGACCCGATGCCCTTTCCGACGCAGTCTTTCGTAAAGTTCATCCACATCAAAATGGTGCGCAAGCGCTAGGACCTCTTTCAGGATGATTTGCCTCTCCGGCGTAAATTTCTGTCCTTTAGAATGGAGGTAGTTTTTATATTTAATTTCTCCATCATTCATAAAATCGTATCTAATTGTAATTCAGTCTCAATTGCAATTAATATATTTAACCTTATCGGTTTGTCAAGAAAAATAATATTTTTAGATAAAAATATTTTGGCATAAATTTTATCCGGAATCCGCCATATTAAAACTGGCGGCTTCCTCTTTTCTTAATTTTGTTAATAGTTTATCCTTAAACCGAGAGAAAGTCAAGCAAAATATCTAACTTTTTAGGATTTCTTCTCTCTCCTTATCATTTACCAAAGACTTATTGACTCATCTCGCCAAGGCGGGACGTCATTTAACGATATTGCTCCTGTCTCTTTTTCCATCACCTCCTTTTGAGACCGTTATTTTCACCCGCTCGCTTAAACGCTCATCCATCCCTTTCTCTGATTGGAATGCCTTATAACTTTCCAGGGGCGATCCTCTTTTACCATCCTTACTTCTGACCCGCGGGCGTTTTAGATTTACCTTTTTACCGGTCCAGACGACATATCCGGGTTGTTTACTCCAGCGCCGCCAGGGGCTTTCTTTATCAGGATAATATCTTTCTCCTACCAGGCTTTTCACCTCTTCCTGAAGAGTGGTTCTGATTAACGTTAAACCAACCCGATAAACCAAATCCGTCAGGGCTTCTTGACTATTGCCAATTACCCGGGCTAATTCAACCGGTAACTCAATCAAGGTGTTTCCATTATGGACTTCTACCCTTGTTTTTTCTCTCAATTTCCTTGATTCCTCAAGGTTATTCTGGCATACTTTTCTCATAGGCGGTAGCTCTCCTTTCTATATAATATAATGTTTCTCAAGGATATTCTGATGGCTATCGCCTAATTCCGCTAAAGCGGGACTAAATCTGGGACATCCTCATTTGATTTATCTGTGTTTATCTGTGGTTACAATTTTCCTTGACAGCACCAACTTATCTGGTATTCTTTTGCCCGAAATGAAAAAGATATATTTAGCATTTTTGTGGCATCATCATCAGCCGTATTACCGTCCCGATGTCCATCGGGGTGAGTTTCAGATGCCCTGGGTTCGGCTTCACGGAATCAAGGATTATTACGGGATGGCGTCGCTTATTTCTCAATATCCGAAAATCAAAACAAATATCAATCTTGTCCCCTCTCTTCTTAAACAGATAAAAGAGTATCTTTCAGGTACCCAGGATAGATTATTATTATTTACCACTAAACCTGCTCCGGATTTAACATCCGCGGATAAGCAATACATTTTAGAGAATACATTTTTAGCACATCCGCAACATATGATAGGAACTTGCCCACGGTATAAAGAACTATATTCAAAGATAAGAGATGAGAGAGCAAAGATGAAAGAAGAAAGAGAAAAGGTCGTTGCCCGTTTTTCAGAGCAGGATTTTATTGATTTGTTGGTATGTAGTTCTCTGGTATGGTTTCATCCCTTAATTAAAGAGAACGACGCAGAAATAAAACAACTTATGCAAAAAGGCAGAAATTACACAGAAGAAGACAAAACACTTATTGCCCAAAAGCAGATGGATTATTTAAGCAAGATAATTCCTTTACATAAGAGATTACAGGATACCGGGCAGATTGAGATTACGACCAGTGCGTTTTACCATCCGATTTTGCCGTTATTATGTAATATGCAGTCAGCCCGCCAGGCGATTCCTGATGTGAAGTTGCCAGAGGTTGACCAGGCGGGTTTATTTGAAGATGCACTGAACCAAATTGCATCAGCAGTAGAATTTTATACAGAACATTTTGGGAAAAAGCCCTCGGGCTTTTGGCCCTCAGAAGGCGCTGTCTCTGATGATATTTTACCCCTTCTGGCAGAAAACGGTATCAATTATTTAGCAACAGATGAAGAAATCCTATCAGCCACACTTAAGCGACCTTTAACTCCAGATGATTTGTATCAGCCGTATAAACTTCAAATTCCAAATATCCTATCCATTCTCTTCCGCGACCAGGAACTTTCTAATCTAATTAGTTTCCAGTATAAGCGATGGAATCCCAAAGACGCAGTAGAACATTTTATTTCTCTGGTTAAATCTAAGGCAGGGCAGGGGTCCCACCCTGCGCCTCTTGTGAGTGTTATTTTAGATGGAGAAAACCCCTGGGAGCATTATCCTAATAATGGAATAGAATTTTTACGGCTACTTTATGAAAGATTAGAAAAAGATGATAGCATAGAAACTGTCAGGTTCACTGATTATCTCGCTCGGTATCCTGTGGAAAAGCGATTAAATAATATCTTTGCAGGTTCGTGGATAAATCATAATTTTGCTATCTGGGTCGGACACAGAGAAGATTGCCAGGGCTGGGAATATTTAGCCCGGACCAGAGAGATAATTAAACAGCATAGAGCGAAAGACGTAGAGGATGCCGTAATTTCCAATGCAAAAGAATGCCTTTATATTGCTGAAGGAAGCGATTGGTTCTGGTGGTTCGGACACGAACATTCATCATCTTTAGATGACCAGTTTGATTATCTCTTCAGGAGTCATTTGATGAATGTCTATCATTTACTGGGATTAAACCCGCCTGATTATCTGTATCGTCCCATAAAAATCCCAGTGGGAAAAGATAAAGAGTTATATTCTCAACCGTGCGGGCTCCTGGATATAAAACTGGATGGTAGACGCAGTGATTATTTTGAGTGGCTTCCTGCAGGACATTTTAATATCCCTGAAACTGAAATGGTCAGGACAACAATGAATCACTCCTCTCCTTCTTCAGCGGGACTAATCTCTGACGTCTTTTTCGGGTTTGATAAGAACAAAAATTTATGTCTGCGTCTGGATATACCCGGTCTTACTTGTCAAGGCAAGACAATCCCGATGGTTCTCGGCACGGATGATATTTATTTTATCCTTAATTTCTTGACCCCAATAAAGAGGAAAATTATTATACCCAACCATTCACCCCGAAATAATCGTCCCGAAAATAATCGGGACAGCGGGACTGCGGCCCCACTGGGCCCTGTGAGTCCGCAGAAGGAGCTGGGTTTAGATATTCTGGATGAGACTGATACACTCTTAAAGACGCTTGACAGTATTGCAATTGACGAGATAATAGAGGTCCTTTGTCCGCTTGAATTATTAGTGGTGAAAGAGAATCCCGAATCATTCGGGACAATAGAGTTTTTCGTAGAGGTCTATCAAGACACGAAATTCCTATCAAGGTATCCGGATAATCAGCCGATAATACTTAGTGTGAAAACAGAAGAGACAGAATATTTAGATTGGTCAGTGTAATCCCCGATGGCCCGATGCCCCGATTTCATCGGTGGGGGTCGGGGTCTGTGGTAAATATAATTTAATGAGTGAATTACGTAAAGACCCGATTATTGGACGATGGGTAATCATCGCCCCAGAAAGAGGCAAGAGACCCCTTGATTTTAACGCTACACAACCGAGTGCATCCCCTAAAACCCCACCGTTGACCTGTCCATTTTGTGAGGGCAATGAATCTATTACACCACCAGAAATATATGCCCTGAGACAGCCACCTTCTACTCCTAATGGAAAAAACTGGTTGGTGCGGGTGGTACCTAATAAATTTCCTGCATTAGCCATAGAAGGCAATTTAGATAAACGTGGAAAAGGACTTTATGACGAGATGCACGGTATCGGCGCCCACGAGATAATTATAGAAACCCCTCAACATTTTGCTTCTTTCACGCCATTGCCTGATGAACATATTCAACATATCCTCACAACCTATCAGGCACGGATGCAGGACCTAAAAAAAGATACCCGATTTGTCTTTGGGCTTGTTTTTAAGAATGTCGGAGATAGGGCAGGCGCTTCTTTAGAACACTCACATTCTCAACTGGTCGTAACACCCATTGTCCCGATTCGTATTTTAGGAGAAATAGGAGGCGCACAACATTTCCATAATTATCGCGGTCGCTGTATCTTTTGTGATATTATCCATCAGGAAATAGATGATAATGAGAGAATCGTGATAAATGATGAGCATTTTATCGCAGTTTGTCCTTTTGCCCCACGGTTTCCTTTTGAGACATGGATATTGCCGAAACAGCATCTTACTCACTTTGAGACAACCCCATCAGATTTAATACCAGATTTATCACATATTACTAAACAGGTCTTCCTGAAATTAGAAAAGGCGTTGAATAATCCTGCCTATAATATGCTAATTCATACAACACCTTTTACAATGGATAGCCCCGAGTATTATCATTGGCATATAGAAATTATTCCGCGTATTACCAGAGTTGCCGGGTTTGAATGGGGCACGGGCTTTTATATTAATTCAGTGCCACCTGAAGACGCTGCAAAATACCTCCAAGGGGTGAAATAAGAATCCCGATGTCCATCGGGACCCCGAATGCTTTCGGGGTTTGATATGGCGAGATTCCTTTTGAGATTTGGGATTTGAAGTATGAACATCTGTCAAGTTGCTCCTGAAATGGTACCGTTTGCCAAAACAGGCGGATTAGCCGATGTGGTTGGTTCAATTACCCCACAACTAAAAAAAAGAGGGACATCTGTTTGTGCATTTTTGCCCCTCTACAAACAGGTCAAATCCGTATTAAGTAGTTCAAACCTTATTTCAACTGACCTTGAGGTTACAGTAAAGATGGGTGATGACCTGTTCTTAGGCAGGATCTGGAAGACCCAGCTGCCTGGTAAGATTAATGTTTATTTCATAGAACGCAATGAATATTATCATAGAGATTATCTTTATAGTACCCCTGAAGGCGATTATTTGGATAACGCCCAACGTTTTATCTTCTTCTGCCGTGCCACCCTTGAATCTATCAAATTACTCGGTATCAAGTGTGATATTATCCACTGCCACGATTGGCAGGCCGGCTTAATCCCGGTTTATCTTAAAACACTATATAAGAAAGACCCATTTTACCAGGAGGTCAAGACCGTTTTTACAGTGCATAATCTTGCTTATCAGGGACTGTTCTGGCACTGGGATATGAAACTCATCGGCCTGGGCTGGGAATATTTTAACTATAAGCAATTAGAGTTTTACGGCAGAGTGAACTTCCTCAAAGGCGCTCTTGTCTTTGCAGATAAACTTACCACTGTCAGCCCCAGATATGCTAAAGAAATCCAGACCCCTCAATTTGGCTACGGATTAGATGGTGTTCTGCGCGAACGCGCCTCTGACCTCTCAGGCATTATCAATGGCGTTGATTATTCTCTCTGGAACCCCTCCTCTGACAAACTTATCCCGGCTAATTATACCAGAGAACATCTCTCTGGTAAACTTAAGAACAAAAAGCAATTACAGAAGAGATGTTCATTGCTCCAAAGCGATGCACCTCTCATCGGCTTTATCGGTCGTCTAACTGAACAAAAAGGACTTGATTTAATTGCCGAATCTTTTGATGAGATAATGAAACTGGGCTATCAATTTGTATTCTTAGGCACAGGCGAGGAAAAATATCATCGTCTCTTATCTGAAATGGGCAAAAAGTATCCGACATCACTCTCGGTAAATATCGCCTTTGATAATACCTTAGCGCATCTTATTACCGCCGGTAGCGATATGCTCCTGATGCCTTCTAAATACGAGCCCTGTGGATTGAACCAACTTTATGCCCTTAAATACGGTACGCTCCCGATTGTTCACGAAACAGGCGGTCTGGCCGACACCATCATTCACAAAACCACGGGTTTTACCTTCAAGAACTATACTGCCGAAGAAATGCTTCACGCAATCAGGTCCGCTCTGACTCTATATCTATCTAAAAGACAGTGGCGAGCGCTGATGAAGAATGCAATGGCACAGGACTTCTCGTGGCATCACAGCGCTAAAGAATACCTCTCGCTTTATAGTTCATAGTTTGTTATGAAAATATTAGTAATCGGTTCAGGGGGCAGAGAACACGCCCTGGTCTGGAAAATCAGCCAATCGCCACTGGTTGCGAAAATATACGCCGCTCCAGGTAATCCAGGTATCAGTCAACTCGCAGAATGCCTTCCAATCCCGCAGACTGATATTACTTCCTTAAAGACCTTTGCCCTGAAAGAAAAGATTGACCTGACTCTGGTCGGTCCTGAAGCACCACTCTGCGCAGGTATCGTTGATGAATTCCAGAAGGAAGGGCTCAAAATATTCGGTCCTACTAAATCCGCCTCTGAATTAGAAGCCAGTAAGGCATTCACTAAAGAACTACTTAAACGAAGCGGAATACCAACTGCATCCTATAAGATTGTTTCTTCATTTAGAGAAGGACTGGAATATCTCAAAAAGACCGATGTCCCAATTGTCCTCAAAGTAGATGGCCTAGCATCCGGCAAAGGTGTTTTTGTCTGCACCCAGCGGTCCATTGCCGAACGTCATCTCTCTCAAATAATGAAGGAACGAATCTTCGGCACAGCCGGTGATAAGGTAGTCATAGAAGAATACCTGACAGGCAAAGAGGTCTCGGTTCTATCTCTTGTAGATGGAAAGACCATCGCGGTCCTGGAGCCGGTATGTGATTACAAACGGCTCCTGGATAATGACCTCGGTCCAAATACCGGAGGAATGGGCTCTTTCTCTCACGTCCTTTTTATTACCCCAGGAATAATGGAACAGATTGCAAGAGAAATATTCGTCCCTGTGGTCCACGCAATGAATACCTTAGAGAGACCCTATCAGGGTGTCCTGTATGCTGGCTTAATACTCAGCCCGGGCGGTCTAAAGGTCCTGGAATTCAATGTTAGATTCGGCGACCCTGAAACCCAGCCATTAATGATGCGTCTCAAGACTGACCTCGTTCCTCTATTGTTAGCAGTGGTGGAAAAAAACCTAGACCGAATTCAGCCAATAGAATGGTCAGATGAAGCCGCGGTCTGTGTTGTAATGACCGCAAAGGGCTATCCATCTAATCCAAAAATCGGGGATGTCATAGAAATAACTCAAGAAGACCAGAGAACAGGAAACGATATCCAGATTTTCCACGCGGGAACACGGCTTGACAATGGTAGACTCATTACAGCCGGTGGCAGGGTCCTCGGCATTACCGCTAAAGGTAAAGACCATTCCGAGGCCCGTAAAAAGGTCTATGATACGATAACAGAAATATCCTTTGACGGCGCATTTTACCGCAGAGATATCGCGAACAAACTATGAACCCGAATACTTTCGGGGCGTGAGGATATTTATGAGAGAACTCAAAAAGCGTCTGATTATCAGCGGCCAACTTATTGCATTCATCGTCTTTCTTCTTGTCTCTGACCATTACTTCCTCAAAGGCATCACGGGCTTCTATTTTATATTAGCATTATTCTCCTCTTTTGCCTTTTACGAATTCACCCAACTCTACCGCAATATCAATATCAAATTACCATATCAATTCCCGATTATTACAGGGCTATGCGGAATAATTATTATCTATCTTCTCTGGACATTCCCAAGGACAATCATCCTCTGGAAATACGGTACGCTCTTAGAACTCCTGATGTGGGATATGCCGCTTCTTATATCTCTTGTGGTATTTATTATCCTTGCTACTATCTATTATCTGAAAAGGGCTAATAGTTTCTCTGACCTATTTATCCTGTTCTTCGGGTTTGTGTATATCTATTTACCAGTTTGGTCTATTGCCCGTATCCGTGGCGCGGGTATAATCTGGGTCGTCTATTTTATCGCACTGGTAAAACTATCAGATACCATCGCCTATTTTGCAGGTAGTTTCTTCGGCAGGCACAAATTAGCCGAACGTATCAGTCCGAACAAGACAGTAGAGGGCTTTATCTGGGCACTCATCGGCTCGTCTCTCGTATCCGCTCTCCTCTTTTATCTGATAATACCCGTAAAAATCCCGTTCTGGTTGATAATTATAATAAATTTTATTATTGTCTTTATTGCACAGGCAGGGGATTTATTTGAGTCTTATCTCAAACGACGATGCGACGTGAAGGATTCGGGCAATCTACTCGGACCTTTAGGTGGAGTCCTTGATTTACTGGACTCGCTCCTGTTGTCAGCGCCTGTTGCCGCCTTCCTGTTCCTGAAAATAATTTAATGAAGTTCTAATAAAATAAGAGGAACACGAAT
>JAGUXD010000137.1 GCA_020062035.1 Candidatus Brocadiia bacterium
AGGGTCAAACCGAAATACTCTGAATTGTGTCATAATCTTTACGATTTTGGAATTTGTAAATTCGTCCCGCTAAAGCGGGACAATTCCCAATTCGCCATTAGTATTTCCGCTCTTCAGGTTGATATTTTGTAATTGTAGCCGCTTTATATTCTAATCTTGGCTCTTCTCTTATCCTATAATAACAAAGGGTGTGTTTAAGGAAATCCTTATCGTTACGATTGGTGAAATCAGAACGAGAGTGCGAGCCCCTGCTTTCTTCCCTTCTTAATGCCCCTAATATAATAGCGAGAGCCACATCTATATTCGCCTCTAAATCTAAATGAGCAATTATATCATAATTAAATTTGAGTCCTGAAGAAGGTACGCTCAGGTGCTTAAATCTTTCCTTTAACTCCCCAATTTTATTTAAGGCAATCTTCAGGTCTGGTACGTTCCTGAATATCCCGACATATTTATCCATCGTTTCACTCAGTTGTTTTCTTAACTGAGCGTGTTTTTCTGTGCCTTGTGAATTGATAATCTTCTTGAAATTGGATTCATAGAATTTAGAAAGCGATTGAATAAATGTCGCTGATGCCTGGGTCTGATTTTTATTGGATAGTGAATATTTGGCTGAGGCAAGTCCACTGCGTTTACCGAAGACCAATGTTTCAAGAAGCGAGTTTCCGCCGAGCCGATTTGCGCCGTGGACTGACACACAGGCACATTCGCCAGCCGCATATAAACCGCTGACACAGGTTGCAGAGTGTATATCCGTATCAATTCCGCCCATTGTGTAGTGTTGTACTGGTTGAATCGGCACTGGCTCTTTGATAATATCTATCCCTAAAAAATCCAGACAAATATCCCTGACGCCGGGTAGTCGTTCCTTAATTTTGGCTTCTCCTAAATGGCGCATATCTAAATGGACATAGCCAGAACCATCTCTCGCAACAAAGCCCCTACCTTGCTCTATTTCTGTCGCGATAGAACGGGAAACAATATCGCGTGGTGCCAATTCCATTTTACTCGGTGCATATTTCTGCATAAATCGCTCGCTATCTTTATTAACTAGATGCCCGCCTTCTCCACGACATCCTTCTGTCATCAGGATATGCTTGTAAATAATTCCGGTTGGATGGAATTGAACAAATTCCATATCTTTAAGAGGCACGCCTGCCCAATAGGTAATCGCCATCCCTAATGCAGTTGAAGTAAGGGCATTACTTGTCTTTCCGTAAATCCGTCCCGCACCGCCTGTAGCAATAATCACTGCACGAGAAGTAATCGTTTCCAATCGCCCATTGACTAAATTAATACCCATTACTCCATAACAGGTATTTCTTTCCACAATAACGGATGTAACAAAAAAGTCAGTAAGAATAGGAATAGAGCGTTTTATTGTTTGTTCATAAAGGGTATGCAAGATATAGAGTCCTGTTTTATCAGCGCCGTAGCAGGTGCGCGGAAATCCGGCACCACCGAAAGGTCTCTGGGCAATTCGTCCGTCTTCAGTTCTGGAAAACGGGCAACCCCAATGTTCTAATTCATATATCGTTTCTGGAGCAGACGAAATCATTATCTCTACCGCGTCCTGGTCTGCTAAATAATCACTGCCTTTTACTGTATCAAAGCAATGTTTCTCAACAGAGTCGTCTTTTCCATCCGGATGATTTCCTAAAGGTGCATTGATACCACCCTGGGCAGCGCCTGAATGCGACCTTATCGGGTGCAGTTTAGAAATTATCAGAACACTTGCGCCTTGAGCGTGGGCTTCTATTGCAGCGCGCAGACCAGCCAAACCAGCACCTACTATGACAATATCATATTTATTTGTTAACATAAGAAAACTACCGCAGTAATACCTACTACAATAACCCAAAGAAACACCACCACCCAGAATAAGACTCTTTGAATTCTGGTAAAGCGTAAAAAGTCAAGGACGATGATTCTTAATCCATTTATCAGGTGAAAGGTAATAACGCCAATAAGGGCGATTTCTAATATCTTGAAAAGCGGCTGCTCAAATTGCCCCATCAATTTACCAAAACTGCCCTTGCCCAATATAAAATCACTTCCAAGCACAACGAGATGCAGGAAAATATATCCTGCAAGACAAATCCCGGTAATACGATGTAAGATAAAGGCAATCGTTCCTTCGTTGCGATTACGAGAAATATCCTGAACTATAGAAAATATTCTCATATATATTATGTAATCACCATAATGCGCCAGGAGAGCATTACCAATATTCCCCATATCAGAGCAACTATGCCTGAGCCCCATAAACCAATAGCCAGGATTATTTTCAATCCCTTACTTGGTTTATAATCTTCTATAATGCCATATAAACCATTCAAGCCATGGAAAAGGGTGTTGGGTAAGAATAAGAAATAAAATATGAACCAGAAAGGGTCTTGGAAACGGCCTTGAACCGCCTGATAGTCAAAAGACGAATGGCCTGAGAAATGTAGTGTAATAATATGAAGTATGAGAAACAATACCAGGAAAATCCCTGTCAGCCGTTGTAATAACCAGCGATAGAAACTCATCTCGTCTTCCTTTCCACCTTGCTCGCCAGTCAAGTTGGTTATTCCACCGTAACGCTTTTAGCCAGATTCCTTGGCTGGTCAATTTCCCTTCCTTTTTTTACTGCCGTATAATATGCCAATAATTGTAATGGCACCGCAATAAGAATAGTTGAAAGAATCTCACTTACATTTGGGATTTCAATAACCCAGTCAGCGATTCTCTTGATATTCTTATCGCCTTTTGTCGCGATGGCTATTACCACACCGCCACGGGCTTTTATTTCCTGAATATTAGAAAGCATCTTTACATAGACCCTATCTTTGAGGACAATCGCAACAGTCGGGAAAGAACCATCAACGAGTGCCAAAGGGCCGTGTTTCATTTCGCCTGCGCCGTAACCCTCCGCGTGTGTATAAGAAATTTCTTTCATCTTCAATGCGCCCTCACAGGCACTTGCTAAATTATTCCTGCGTCCGATATACATAAAATTATTAACCCGTTTATATGCCTCAGCGCATTTTTCTATCACATCCCTCTCAGACAGGACTTGCTTTATCTTGTCCGGTAATGTCTTTATCTGGTTTAATAAACCCCTCTCTACTTTTGGACTAATCGTCTTTTTTGCCTTAGCAAGATAAACCGCAAAAAGTGTCAGTAGCGACAACTGGGCAGTATATGCCTTTGTAGATGCAACGCTAATCTCTGGCCCGGCATATGTATATAAAGTAATATCAACTTCTCTGGTTAATGAAGAACCTACTACATTACAAATAGCCATACAGAAGGTGCCGTGTTCTTTTGCGCATCTTACAGCCGCCAGAGTATCTGCGGTCTCACCTGATTGTGAGACTGCAATTACCAGTGTATTTTTATCCAGAGGTGGAGGAGCATAGCGGAACTCACTACCTAAAATCGCATCAGCAGGAACCCTGGCTAATTCTTCAATTGCGTATTTACTTGCTAATGCAACATGCCAGGCAGTTCCACACGCAACCAGGACAACACGGTGGACATCCTTGAATTTATTTCTTATCCGCTCAAGTGTTGAATAATGCGGATAATTGACGGTTCTTCTTATTGCCTCTGGTTGTTCCTCTATCTCTTTGAGCATAAAATGGGCATAACCCTCTTTCTCTGCTGACTGGATATCCCATTTCACACGGTCAATCTGATAATCTTTTTTCTTACCTCTGAAATCAACAACCTTCATCTGGCACTTATTTATCTGCACCACTTCTTTATCCTTGAGATAAACGACCTTTTTAGTATGTCGCAGAAAAGCCGGCACATCTGATGCCAGAAAGGTCTGCTTTTTACCAAGCCCAACTACAAGCGGGCTATATAATCTTGCGCCGATCAGAAGCCCAGGATAATCCGTGAACATAAAGACCATAGCAAAACTACCTTCTAATTTATTACAGGATAACCTGACTGCTTTAAGGGGCTCGTGGGTTTTCAGATAATCTTCAACCAGATGCACCACGACCTCGCTATCAGTCTCAGAAAGGAAGCGGTGCTTCTTTTTAATAAGTTCATTCCTTATTTCCTGATAATTCTCAATAATACCGTTGTGAACAATTGCGACAGAGCCATCACAAGAGAAAAAAGGATGGGCATTACAAGTAGAAGGCGTCCCGTGTGTTGCCCAGCGGGTATGACCGATACCGGTGTTACCTAAAAATACTTGGTCTTTTAGAAGTTCTTCTAAATCTGCGATTTTACCAGCAGTCTTTTCGCTCCTGAAAACACCGTTCTCAAGAACAACTATGCCTGCGGAATCGTAGCCGCGGTATTCCAGACGCTTGAGACCATCAATTAAAATATCGCTTACCGGTTTTTTACTAATACATCCAATAATTCCACACATATTAGAAAAGACTTTTATACTTTACTACGGATTTGTCAAGAAAATAACTTATTTGATTAAAACTTGACAAGGTTTTCTGTTGTAAAGTAATATTATTTACACTATGTTTGAGTTGGTAATAAAAAGCGATTTTTCTGCGGCTCATAATCTACACGGCTATAAGGGTAAATGTGAAAAATTACACGGTCATAATTACTCTGTAGAAGTTTTTTTACAGCAGGAGAATCTTGATAAATTTGGTATGTTAATGGATTTTACAATATTAAAGGCACTCTTAGATAAAATACTTTCAGAATACGACCATAAATATCTCAACGACTTATCTGATTTTAAGGAGTTAAATCCGACCGCAGAAAATATTGCTTATTTAATCAGCCAGAAATTACGCAAAAAACTGCCTGAAACAATTAAAATAAAAGTATGTGTCTGGGAATCTGATAGAACAGGAGGGTGTTATTACGATGTTGTGTGAAAAATGCCAGAAGAAGCAGGCATCAGTCCATTTTTCTCATCTGGTCAATAATCAGATCGTGCAGGAAGTGCATCTCTGTCAGGATTGCGCCTCAGAAATCTCGCCGCTCCCGGCTAAAATAGGTCCTGATTTACCTGAATTATTAATGACGCTAATGGAGCCTATTGTCGGCAGGATGATAAAAGAGATGGGGTCAACTAAATGCCCCTCCTGCGGGATATCATACGCGGACTTTAAGAAATTAGGTCGGTTTGGCTGTGCTGAAGATTATGAGGTTTTTAAGACAGGAATTGAACAACTGATAGAAAAAATCCACGGCACTACCCAGCATAAAGGCAAGATTCCTTCTCATATTTCTAAAACAGTGATTAAAGAAAGCGAACTAAAAAAACTCCAGCGCGAATTAGAAAGATTAGTCAAAGAAGAAAAATTTGAAGAAGCCGCTCAGGTTCGTGATAAAATTACAGAATTAAGAAAAAGTAGACCTTCTGATACCCAATAGAATATGGGAATGGTTATGAAAACAGATATTTTTATGACCCAAGTTGGCGAGTGGCTCAAAGCCACAGGTCCAGAAAGTGATATCGTTATCTCGTCCCGTATTCGTCTAGCCCGGAATCTCAAGGGTTACCCATTTACCAGCATTGCCACTAAAGAGCAACTGACGGAAACAGAAACTTATATCAGGGAAAAAATAGAACAAAATAAAATCATTCCATCAATGCTGTATTTTAATCTTAAAGGATTGACCCAGATTGAGCGAAATCTTCTGGTGGAGCGGCATCTAATCAGCAAAGACCTTGCCGAGAAAAACAGTGCTCGCGCTTTAGCACTTGATAAAACCGAATCAATCAGCATAATGATTAACGAAGAAGACCACCTGCGACTTCAGGTCCTAAAATCAGGACTCCAATTAACAGAAAGTTGGCAGATATTAAACGACTTAGATAATAAATTAGAAGAAGTCCTACCTTATGCTTTTTCGTCTCAATTCGGCTATCTGACTGCCTGCCCTACCAATGTCGGAACAGGTATGCGTATATCCATAATGCTTCATCTGCCTGGCTTAACTATCACAAAACAGATGGAAAAGGTGTTCCAAACATTAACACGGATTAAATTTATCATTAGAGGTTTATATGGTGAAGGAACATACGCGACAGGAGATTTTTATCAGATTGCCAATCAAACATCACTCGGTTATGCGGAAAAAGATGTCATTAATGAAATACATAATATTATTCATGAGGTAATAAAGTATGAAAGAGCATGGCGAGAGAAATTATTGTTAGACCCGAGCAAACAATTAGAAGACCGTATCTGGCGTGCCTACGGCATACTGCGCTATGGCTCTTCTATCTCATCACAAGAAATCGCAAGTTACTTATCAGCAATTAGAGTCGGTATCACGCTCGGTTTAATAAAAGATATAGATACCCAAACCCTGAATGAGATATTTATATTTTCCCAGCCGGCACATCTTCAGAAGATGCACAATAAAACGCTTAGTGCCTCTGAACGAGATATTACCCGAGCTCAATATGTTAAAAAGAAATTAAACATCAGATAAATATTGACAGATTGAGAAAAATAGAATTCCCATAAAATAAGGGGGGTATGAATATGAAAGCAATAGTAGATAAAGAACTCTGTTCCGGCTGTGGGCTTTGTGCGGAGACCTGCCCTGATGTGTTTGAACTTACAGATGATAATCTTGTTAAGGTCAAAGCCACGCCAGTGCCCGCAAGTGCCGAAGGATGTACCAAAGAAGCCGCAGAGGGTTGTCCCTCTGAAGCCATAAAAATTGAGTAGCCACCGTGGATAAAGAAAAATTACTTGCCTTGTTAAATAAGGCAGTCGTGTTAGTCAAATGGCTTTAGATATTACTAATAACTCTAAAATTATACTGGCTCTATTCAAGAATGAATTCTGTCATACCTGTAACCAAGTATCGCCAGTAGCCAGACAAGTTGCCCAACAACATCCTGATAAAATTGATTTGCAAGAAATAGATATTTCCCAAAACCCGGAATTAGCCACGAAATATGAAGTATTTACTTTACCTACTTTTATTATTATTAAACAAGGACAGGTAATTGAACGAATTAGTGGTTTTATTACAAAAGACAAACTTATTAAGAAACTAAACCTATAATTAGGAGGTGTTATGGAACGTTTTTTATCACAATTAAATCAGCATCTACAGAAAGCTTTAGAGACCCAATCTGTTGTTGCTTATGCGATTGTCTTCCTTGCAGGAGTTCTCACCTCTCTAACACCGTGTGTTTATCCTCTGATTCCTATCATTGCCTCATATGTCGGAAGTAGAGCCGAAAAATCCGTTCTTTACAGTTTCTTGGTCTCGGTGTTTTATGTAATTGGACTTGCGCTCACCTTTGCTTTTTTAGGAGTTCTCGCATCAATCAGCGGAAGAATGCTCGGTAATGTCCAGACAAACCCGTGGATAAATTTCGCAGTCGGTAATCTCTTTATTCTCTTCGGACTTTCTCTGTTAGATGTATTTCATTTCCCGTTCTTAGGCACATTAGGAGCATCTTCAGGCATATCCAAAACTAAAGGTATCTTTGGTGCGTTATTTTTAGGCATTACTTCCGGCTTCATAGCCGCACCCTGCGTCACGGCAATTATTCTAACACTTTTAGGATATGTCGCAATGAAACAAAGTATTATTTTTGGCGGTTCTTTATTATTTACTTATGCCATCGGAATGGGGTGTCTTCTTGTTCTGGTTGGAACATTCAGCGGGATAATCACCGCACTACCTAAAGCAGGCAACTGGATGCTAAATATCCAGAGGGGGTTTGGAGTGATTATTATCTTGGTCGGCGAATATTTCTTGATTAAAGCAGGTAAAATGGGATTAGAATTATTTGGATTAATTTAACATGAGTATGCTCAAACTATCAATTGTATTCTTTTTGGGCTTATTACTCTTGTCATTTAATACTTGCGATAGTAAAATCCCGCCACAGACCACTTCAACGAAAGCGCCTAACTTCACACTTAAAGACCTATCAGGCAACGAAGTAGCCCTCACAAAACTTATCGGCTCAAAGCCGCTGGTCCTGAATTTCTGGGCATCGTGGTGCCCTACCTGTGTTAAAAAACTGCCGCAACTTATGGACATTTACAATAACGCAATGGATAAGTTCAGTCTGGTTGGTATCAACCTTGACAGGCGATTAGCCGATGCGCAGATATATGTCCAAAAGCATAATATCAATTTTACCAATCTTCATGATGATGGTGGGAAAATATCCGCTCTTTACGGTGTTTTCGGCATTCCGACGATGATGATAATTAACTCACAAGGTGAGATAATCAACAGGAACGCATCTATTGATGATATTAAATTGCTAAAGTAGATTCATCGGGTCAGTATCTATAGAAACAAAGACACCGCCTTTAGCAAACGGCACCCTGAATATCTCCTTGAGTGGCTTTTGAACCTGCCAGACATCCTTTACTTTCAGGACCAGATGCCAGCGATATTTGTTTCTTATCTTAAGAATAGGTGCCGGTGCGGGTCCCAAGACCTCTACATCGCAGGATTGAATAAACGACGACAATTTCTCCGAGATTACCTTTGCATATCGCTCTATTGACTGCTTTGCTTTTACCTCGTCTTTGGCAGTTACTAATATCCTGATAAGATGGCGGAAAGGCGGGTAATTCAGTTCGCTTCTGTAAAGTAATTCCTGTCTGGCAAAGCCGTCATAGTCGTGCCTTGCGCCTGCAACTATACTATAATGACTCGGATTTACTGTTTGCACGATTACTCTTCCACCCTTAGGTCCCCTGCCGGTTCTCCCAGCGACCTGCGTAACCAACTGGAATGTCCGTTCAGCAGAGCGAAAATCCTTCAGATATAAGACAGTATCAGCAGAGACCACGCCAACTAAAGTAACATTCGGATAATCCAGGCCCTTGGCAATCATCTGTGTTCCGACCAGAACATCGGTCTCGCCTGTATAAAAAGTATGGAGCGTTTCCTTATAAAGTTTCTTTTTCCTCATCGCATCGCTATCCATTCGGCTGATGGACAGTTTCTCTTTTGCTAAAACCTGAGTAAAATTAATCTCCCTCCATAATCTCTGTAATTCTTCTTCTACTCTTTCTGTCCCTGTTCCGATGAGTTTTATATTTGGATGACCGCAATCAGGACAAACCATCGGTAAATCATATCTCTGATTACAATAATGGCAGAGTGCCTTGTTAAATTGCTTATGATAAGCAAGCGTAATCTGACATCTCTGGCATCGCATTATAAAACCACACCTGAAACATTTTATCATCGTAATAAAACCCCTGCGGTTAAGAAAGAGTATTACCTGATTCCCTGCTAATATCTCGTCCTGAATATTCAGTTCCAATTTTCTGGAGAACGGATTAGATGGTCTTTTAGGGTCTATTTCTACAAGCATATTTACTACTTCTACTTCAGGCAAAGGTTTTTTCTCTATTCGTTCAGGTAACACAAGACGGTGATATCTGCCGGAAAGAGAGCGATAATATGACTCTAAAGAAGGAGTAGCAGAGCCCAGAATCACGAGAGCGTTCTCTAATCTTGCCCTTTCTATTGCTACTTCTCGGACATTATATAAAGGCGTTGACGGTTGCTTGAAACTCGTCTCGTGTTCTTCATCAATTACAATCAGTCCTAATGCTCTAATCGGTGCAAAGATAGCAGAGCGAGCCCCAATCACCACCGATACCTCACCTTTCCTAATCCGATGCCATTGTTCTTTCCTCTGCTTATCAGTCAGATGACTGTGTAAGACCGCGACTTCATCCCCGAAACGCGCCCTGAACCACTGAACCGTCTGCGGTGTCAGAGATATTTCAGGCACTAAAACAATCGTCTGCCTACCTGATTCCTTTACCCGTGCCATTACTTGTAGATAGACCTCGGTCTTTCCGCTACCAGTAATACCGTGTAATAAAAACACTCTGGAACCCTTGAACCCTTGTCCCGATGTATATCGGGATGAACTTTTATCTATGGTTTCTAATATCTTATCAAATGCCTCTTGTTGATATGTAGTAAGAACAAATGGTTCTGTTCTCTGGACCGGTTCAGAAAAAGGGTCTACTAATTTTGACTTTTTGGTATGCATTGATTTAGTGATTTTTCTAACTCCGCTTGGCAGGGCGCACTCAATTGCCTGACCGTATGAACAAAAATAATAATCAGCAATCCAGCGACAGAGAGAAAGCATCTCTTCTGTCAGAAGTGGCTCCGGGTCTATTACTTCTTCTATGTCTTTGAGAGATGAGACAGGAGATGTATCAGAGAACCCGATGCAATATCCGAGAGATGACCGTTTTCCGAAAGGCGCCCTTACACGAGCACCTATCTTTAATATACCCTGCAGACCATCAGGAATCAGATAATGGAAACACTTATCCAGAGGCACAGGAAAAACAATCTCTACATATCTCATAAAAATACAATTATATAGCCTCCTATGAAAGTCAAGGAAATCTTGCTACAGAGGACACAGAGACGGAATTTATTTATAATCCCAGAGGGACTCTGTGAACTCTGTGCCTCTGTGGCAAGATTTCCTTGACTTCGGACGTGATTTGGCGTAGAATGATAAAAATATGAAATCGGACAAAACCAACTGTCGGCATCCTGGCGGGAAATTATTGGCTCTGGGTGCGGAGAAACTTACGGATTCCGAATTATTGGCAATTCTGATAGGTGATTTCTGAAACAATAAATTGGGGGGGAATAATAAGTGCAATTTAATGAGTTCAAAGAAGAGTTTTACCTCTTATATAATCAGTATAAAATTAACTGGGAGGTTTATGGATTCCTGAGCAGGGATGATAAGATTTATGCCCTTGGTTCTGATACCAAAGTTCTTTCCACAGTCTTTGAACTTCTATGAGCTCCATTGATACGAGAAATCGCCTCTAAACACGGTTATCAGGTTGAAGAATCACCCCAAACTATTTATCCTGATTTTACTCTTTTAAAATCCCAAAAGGATAAAAATAAGATTGCGATTGATATTAAAACCACTTATCGTCGGGGCGCTGATAAATCATTTGTTTATACACTCGGTTCATATACCTCGTTTTTGCGGAATAAATAAAAATAGATTGACAGAACGGCTTATCAGAAGTATGCTTAAAACAATGAAATATAAAACGAGAAAGCCCAAGAAACATTTAGTAAAAGAGGAAGCAGTTCAGTTCAAGCCCAATCCTTACCTTGATGTTAGATTGCTCCAGAGGGAGCGAAAGGTTAAGAACCGCATAGAAAAAGAGTTTATTCGGGGCGGGACTAAATACCAGGTCGTTCATCATTCGCCTGATAAACCCGTGGATTTATCTAAATGGTCAAATAGAATTATCTGCAGTGATAGCGAGTCGGTATTAAAAGAAATCCCTAATGATTCCATAGATATTATTATCACCTCGCCGCCTTATAATTTTGGGTTAGATTATGATAGCGACCATAAGAATGATGCGGTTAAATGGGAAGATTATTTTGCTAAACTAAATAGAGTCTGGATAGAATGTGTCAGGGTATTGAAAATCGGTGGAAGGTTTTGCATCAATATCCAGCCCCTATTTTCAGATTACATCCCGACACATCATATGGTCTCTAAACAATTATTAGACCTCGGGCTTCTGTGGAAAGGCGAGATTCTCTGGGAAAAGAATAATTATAATTGCAAATATACGGCTTGGGGCAGTTGGTGCAGTCCGAGTATGCCTTACCTGAAATATACATGGGAGTTTGTAGAAATATTCTGCAAGGGGTCTCATAAAAAGTTCGGTTCATCTAACAAGATTGACATCAGAGGCGATGAGTTCAAGAAATGGGTCTATGCCAAATGGGTTATCGCGCCTGAAAGGAATATGAAAGAATTCGGGCATCCGGCGATGTTCCCCGAAGAATTAATAACACGGTTATTAAAACTATTCAGTTATCAGGACGATGTGGTATTAGACCCCTTTAATGGCGCCGGAACAACTACCGCCGTAGCTAAAAAACTATCCCGGAAATATATCGGCATTGATATTTCAGATGAATATTGTAAAAAGGCAGAAGACCGCCTCAAGAAAACATCTGTTGAAACGAGTTTATTCCAGAGAGTATGAGCATGAAGTCGTCAAAAGGCGTCCAATCGCTTATCAATGCCTACGAATTCCTGGTTAAAGGCATTGACTCAAAGGCAAAGGATTCAGAAGACCGTGCCTATGGCGGTATTATCAGGGCCGGCAAGGGAATGCTGGTTGAAAGTTTAGGAAAGAGTTTGGTAGAAATTGCGTGGAAAGAATTAGGTAACAAACCCGTAAGATTATCCACTGAAAGACAGACCGTAAAAATCCCATTAAATGAAATGTATCTCAATAGAATCAAAAGCCCAGAGGTTAAAAAATATATCAAGGATAATATCAAGGATTTTTACTATCTGCTTAAAACCGATATTCATGTTTATATAGACGGGAAATTCAAGATTGCAATGGAGTGCAAGGCATACACGGAAAATGCGATGCTCAAGAGAATCTTGGTTGATTTCACATTATTCAAGCAGGTTTACCCTGATTTATCCTTTGTCTTACTGCAATTAGAAAGTCAGTCAGGCGGAGATTACTCATCGTTAAACAGCATCAAATATGGAAGTCCTTCTACTCATACATTGCTGTCATATTTTGATATTGACTTGAATATCCTCACACTGCTTGAGGGAGAAAGAAAGGTTGATAAGCCGATACACAAACCGGAATGTTACAAGTCACTGAGAGCCGAAAGCATCTTGACCGTACTTGAGGTTATAAAAAACTTATTATCTATATACTAAACTCTTGCGAAATGGGAAAAAACTTGATTCTAAATCCATCCAGTGTATTTATGAAAACAGAGAGGGATAGAAAGGATATTATCCTGCAAAAGGACATTCGGACAACGAGGCATCGTGGTTTTTAATCGGCATGACCTTATCGCCAAGCTCAAAGACCCCAGTCAAGGCGACTACCGCCAAGCGCATGACCTAAGTATAC
>JAGUXD010000203.1 GCA_020062035.1 Candidatus Brocadiia bacterium
CAGGACGAATAAGTAAATATAATTTCTTATTCGTGAAATTCGTTTTTATTCGTCCCGCTGGGATTCGTGTTTAATCTTTTGGTTACGGAGTTTTCTTGCGAAAGATTAATGGAGGTGCATATTATGAGAATCTCTGCTAATAATAAAGGTATGGCCCTTGTCTGGGTTATGATAGCAATGATGATAGTCTTGAACTCTATTGTGGTGGGAAGTGCATTACTTGTAAATACCTCAAATATTCTTAGTTCCCAGATGGAATATTATGGTGAGGCCCCAAGCATCGCCAAGTCAGGTCTTTTTGACGCTCAGGCATACTTCAGACGCCAGACCAATCAGCCGGTTACATCCTTTAATCCTCAACGAGACCTTGAGGCTATCCCAATTGTAAATGACACTGATGACCCGACCATCGGCATAGTGCGCGAACTTGATGTTGACCAGAGCAGTCACATCTACGGCCGCTATGAAGTCATCAGTAGCACCGTAATAGATACTTCTTCACAGAGAGGGTTTCCTGGGAACGGTACAATGTGGTATATTGAGTCTATGGGTTACATCTTCTTAAAGTTAGACCCGAGCCAGTCGTATAATGTTTTTCCTAATCGTGTTGTGGCTTGCATTTGCCTGGGCACTGAAATCAGACGAGTGAGCATGGTTTTACCGGCTCAATCCGCTCTTTGCGCAGGTGCCCCCAGTCAGACGATAATTGGGAAAAATACCAAAATTATTGGTAATACTAAATGTGCGATTGCCTATCCGCCGGACCTGGGCACTCCGAATATTCATAATGAAGCCCTGGTAACAGGCACACCGGCAACTTCTCTGATATCGCCTTATTATGATTCTTGCGATGCGGTCTTCGGAATGTCTGAATCTGAACTTCGCTCTATCGCTGATTATTATGTAACTTCGGTTTCTGATTTACCCAGTCCGATACCAGATTATAAGATTGTCTTCTTTGAAGGCAATGCGAGTTTTAATTTCTCTATTCCCTTAAAAGGCACAGGCATTTTTTATATCACAGGCAATATGACAATTGCTGCAAACAGCGGTTCCTCTTATAATGGAATCATCTATTGCAAAGGCAATTATCACCAACGTGCTCCTTCAACAATAAATGGTTCAATCATCGCTAAAAATCAACTAAATATCCAAAGCACCGGCGATATTTCTGAAGTGAATTACGACCCTAATGTATTACAGCAGGTTCAGACATATACAGGTCAATACCGCTTTGCCAAAGGATTTTATGAGGTGAAATAATATGACTAGAAACCGCCGTGGCTGGGTTTTCTCATCTACGGCCGGAATGTCATTAGTGGAAGTGCTGGTTACGTTGTCCATTCTCACGATTGTAATTATTACAACCGTATATTTTATCACGACGATGCAAACCTCAGTGATAATGAATCAGGACCGGGCTTTTGCGATTCAGAAGGCAATGGCTCTGGTCAACGAATTACGTGCCTATGCGCAGGCAAATGAGTCTTCAGGTGGCACTTCAACTCTGGATATCTTTGATGATGGTGTCAGTACCTCGCCATTACTTACTATTAGTCAAGCAGTATTTGACCCAGCCCATCTTCTGAGTGGTAATTCCTGGTTGGGTACGAGATGGCGCTATGCCAGAAGAATCTCGGTGCGTAAATTCGCCTCTTTTGAAGCATCTAATGTCAGGATAGTTGATGTAAAGATATTTCTTACCCAGTCCGGTCAGACTGATGCCTCACTTATGGCTGAAATCTCTTCAGTGGTAACGACCATAGGTGATACTGCACCACCCAAACAGGTCTATGATATTTATCTCTTATGTCTTGAAAATATTCCGGGTTGGTGGGTCTATCTGGCATACCTCAAGCCGTTTATAGAGACCGCGTTGAGTGACATGGAAATGCGTAATCCGGGCATTGAATTCCGCCAGCATTGGATTACCAAAGCTGCCTACGGTCGTGACCAGGAATACAAGCCGTATTTTAACAACGCGGTTGATTCTACTCAAGATATCAATTATGTCTATTTCTATCCGGGCAGTATGCCCTCGGGCTCAGCGGTCAGCCAGTATTATGTGCCTGCTAATGTCCTGGCGCGTGTCAATATTGACAATACCACTGCTAACGACTATCACTCCACAAATAATCGTTATCCCTATACATTGGCTGACCAGTATAATCATGCGATGCGTTATCCGAATGAATTAGCCCTGTACCAGAACCGTCTGGCTAACGGGACTGAAAAACAAGGTGTTCTTACTTACCGGCTCTTGTTGGATGATATGATTCTCAATCCGCAGAAATATCGCAATGCTCTCTTTATCAATCTCCACGGTGAATTAATTCCGATGCCGTCTCTCAGGAATTATTCTGATGCGGCCAAAGACCCGGCTATCTATCCTCAATGGCGCGCTGTTACTCATCCTGAGAAATTACGCTCTGGTCTGGCTGAGGACATCAAACTACGTGTCTATGCCTATCTGTCTGACCCCTCTATTGCCGGTAATAATTATATGACTGTGCCGATAAGTATTGTCATACCTGAAGTGAATTTAACAGGTGCCGTCACAATTGCGGCAATCAAAGGAGGTATCACGGGCATAGACCCTCCGATTACTTATATGCTTTCTTCTCCGGCACCGAATAGCGATGGCGGGGTCACCGGGCGGATGTATGCCACAGTTACCTATGAACCTGCCGAAGACCGCAGCGTTATTCGGCTTTATAATACTCCCTTACGCACACCTGAAACATCGGATAATCGTGGTCTGGATACAACGCGACGGTTATATGGAATGGATTATATCCCCTGCCCTGTTTCCGGTACTGATTTCGGGCTAAACCTCACTTCAACATTGGCAGATAAGCCGAAGAATACAGGGCGTTGGATTATTACGATTTCCCAATCTGCTGTAAGCGCGATGTCGCTCGTCAGGATTGACACGCGGATTAATGATGACCTGACTACGGGAACAATGTGGCCATCTAAGAATAAACCAACCAATCTTTCTACCACCTATATATGGCGAAGTGATTCTTCTGCATCAGTGCCATTCAGCGAGCGATATCAATTCCAGGGCGACCCGCGTCATTGTCCTTATGCCGATGTCAAATCCGCTCACGGCTATAACTGGTATTTTGATAACCTACGTGATGCCACTAATGTAATTAACGAGTGGCCCGGTTTTGATGCCACCAGGCTTAATAACGGCACCAGTGTTTCAGCCGATGGTTGGCACGGCTCCGGCGGGACCAGTGGCGATATGCTGGAAATAGATGTACCGCGATTCTTTTTATTACTCAGAACGGCATTGACCGGCGCAAACAATGTTTTTACCACCATTACAGGTTTCTCCTTTTACTATATGGGATTAGGTAACGAGATAGGTTATGATGCGGCTAATGGTTTCCCTAATAGTATTCCGGTTTCCAAAAAGCCATTTGATGGAAGCAGTGGCAGTCGTAATGAACAATCCATCACGACTGACCAAACAGGCGGTGTAAAATACATCCGTGAGAATGTCTCGTCTTATTGGTGGGGTATGCCCTGGCTGGGTGAGAACTATCCGGATGGTGTTTATACCAGCCAGTGGTCGGTCAATGGCAACCTCAACAGCGGCAGCGGTGCTAATACCTTTGTCCGCATCAGACGAGCAGATATCATAACCAGCGGTACCGCTCCCCTTGCCAAATCCGGTACTTTACCGCTGGGAACTACTTATAAAAAAACAGGTTCTGGCTCTTATACGATAAACTGTGTCCGCCGAACACTGACATACGGCTGCACCTCTTTCTATAATATCGGAACGACGAGTTCAACCTTCAGGCATAATTTTCCGACCGCGGACAAGGGTACCATTACCGTCTCTGGAACTGCAATGGCTAACAGTTATAATTTCCCATTGTTTTCAACTGCGGATATAACCCGTCCGTTTGCATTGAATTATAATTGGGGCGCGGTGCCGACCGAATTTAGTCTGGATGATTATTCCAGTATCCGTTGCTCGGCCTCGGTAATGTCACGTTTCTATAATCATAACGATGGTGCATCATGGGAAGGAAGTTCATTAATCCGTCTCAAGAATCTTTCTGACTCTAATGCTTTTATTGTCGTGAATGGATTAGCCCAAACCGAGGAAACCGGTTCTGCTTTTATCGCTCGTTATGCAGTCATCAGTCTGGTTCATGGTCTGTTGACGGCCGGCCTGCCCGGCACACCCAGCCGCATTGTCCAATTACCCAGATTAGAAATAAAGCAACCTAATGTAACCACTGAACTGGATAACCCGGTAACTATTCCAATTATCTGGTCAACAGAATGGAAGCGTTGGGATAAGCAAAAATATACCTCGGCTTATCCGTCTTATCCAGATGATTTTGCAGAGACCGAAAGCGATTTAAGATATGCTCTTCTGTATTCCCGTGATAACGGTAAGACCTGGTTGCACATCCTGGATGAATCGTCAGCAACAGCAGGCGTGCCTGACCAATCAAAATGGGTACCGGATTCAATCAGCAACGGCGATGAATCATACGATTGGGACGTTTCTGATAATTTCCCTGAAGGTAGTTATATTATTATGATAGAGGTCTACAGGTCAAATCTGCCCAACTGCCACTATGCGTATCACCAGCAAAAAATATATATTAATAGATAAAATTATGAGACGAGATACTCTTAAATCTAAAGCAGGTACAACATTGGTTGAAATGCTCATTGCGATGATTTGTCTCGGTATTATCTCATTAGCAACTTATGAACTGATTGTAAGAACACAGACTATCAACGCTACTTTAAATGCCTGGAATCTGCTGACTGAATGGGGACAAACCGCGATAAATACAATAAGTGTTGACCTGACCAGTGGACGTGTCCTGTATCAAGACGACGCTGTGGGACAGACTTATATATCTCAATTAGAGTCTGATACTGCTTACCCTATGCTTTCTACGAGAACCCTGCCCTTGATTGACGCCAGCGGTGATTTCGGCAGGGATACCAGCATAAGCCGGACGGGTAATGCACTCTTGTTTGCGGTTGAAGCACCTCCCTTTATTACTACTCCGCTGGATGTCCCGCGCCGGGTTGATGTCTACCGCCTTGTCTGTTATTACCTCTCGCCGGTTAATAAGCCAATCGGCAAGATGTCCTCAAGCCTGCGATTGGTTAGATGGGAAAGTAAAGAATTCGCGGATTACCAGCAAGTTATGTCTATGTCAGGAGCAACTCGCACCAACTTTGTTATCAACTTATACTACGAGCGTGGCATTAGGTATCTCTGGATTGGGCGCAATCTGCCGGACAATGCCTTTTATGCGATTGATGAATACGGTGATATCAGTGGTTCGCCCGAGGCATATTTTACTATACCCAAAGACTCTCTTACAAATGTTATTAACAGTTTGGGATTAGGTTCAGCCTCGATTTCCTGGAACAGTTCTGATGACTTCTGGCCGCCTGATACAGTCCCCAAGTTTGCAAACGGTAACTCCGTAGGCAACGGTTTTCCGCACGGTTTAGAAGTCCAGATAATCGGCCCCAGCGGCGCCAGGCAGGTCATGGTCAGACTCGTCCTGGCTTACTTTATCAATATGGACAACTCCATCTACTCCAACGAATCATTCACCATTATCACCCTAAAGGAATATTAAGCACAAATATGACGGGAGTGACAGGGTGAATAGTTACGATTGTTTTATAATTCCTACTGCCATTTGATGGGTGTTTGAGATACCGTAATCGGTTTTATTTACTGCGATTATTCCAACAGGGGTTATATTAGCTGGCTTTTGGGGCTTAAAGAGCGTTAAGCCCCAGTCAGATGCCTTTTGTGGCGATATGCCAGAGGCGATTTTTTCATAGACCTCTTTAGAGAGCATTCTTCTGATGATTTCCTCACCGATGCCAGTTGACACAACTACGCCTTTTTTGCCGACATAGATTCCAGAGCCGATTATCGGGGTATCACCGATTCTACCGCGTAACATATAGGAAGTTCCGCCCGTAGAGCCAGCGCCTGCAAAATTGCCTTTTCCATCTGAGACAACGATGCCAATTGTATCAGAACAGCCCTCTAAATGATAGGGTAGATTAAGCCAGCGCTTTGCCCAATATGGTAATCTTCTTTTAGAGAGGTTCTTCTTGACCTTTTTATAACGTTCACGGGCTTTAGGAGTGATTGGGTTATACCAAGGGATTTTATATCTTCGGGCAAATTCTGTAGCGCCTGGTCCACACAACATCAAATGTGGTGATTTAGAGACCAACTCTGCTACGAGCACAGGATTTTTGACCATCTGGATTCCGGCAACCGCACCGAAATTGCCGTCAGAGTCCATTACTGCGGCATCCATCTCTATGGTTTTGCCATCAATTCGCAGATTAGAGCCGGTGCCAGCGTTGAAACGCGGGTCATCTTCTAATACAGCCGCGCCCCTGACCGCGGCCTGTAGCACTGAAGATGTCTTCCTTAAGGTATCAAGTGCTTCTTCTGCGGCTTTCTGACAGCCATCGCCGTGCGAAACAGGAGAGCCGACTCCTCCATGGGTAACGATTATTGCTTTCATATCCGGAAGTCCTTAATTAGTGTTTATTATCGTCATATTAAATGATAAACTGAAGCAGTCATTTAAATGGAATGATATCTTTAGCACAGCGAAAGCCGAGGTAATTTGTCCAGAATTGACCTGTTTCAAGTGATGATTTTGGTGGTATAAATGAGGTCTTTCTTATGGTTAATCTTGTTTCAGAGGGGGAATTTATCCAACTTCCGCCACGAATGACATATGTCTTACCGCTTGATGGTCCTTTAGGGTCAACCGTAATTTTTGATAGATAATATAATGGGTCATAGTAATCAGCGCACCATTCAGCGACATTACCAGATAGGTCATAACATCCATAGGGACTTTTATCCTGAGCGGCACTGCCAACCGCAAGGGTTCTACC
>JAGUXD010000151.1 GCA_020062035.1 Candidatus Brocadiia bacterium
CTATCGGAGATTATTACAGATGTTCGGCGAGGTGGTTTTAGGAATAGAGAAGAGTATCTTTGATAAAGCAAGAGAGGAAATAAAAACAGGTCTTCCATTGATTAGCCGTTTTAAGCAGATTATTGAGGAGCGTTCGGGCAAGCCGTTTCCCCAGGAACCATTAAAGCAATTAGAGATGGCGAGGGATGCGGTTTTTAAGTCATGGAATAATAAGCGAGCGGTTGATTATCGCACTATTTATAAAATCCCCCATTCCATCGGCACAGCGGTAAATATCCAGATGATGGTTTTTGGTAATATGAGTCAGAATAGTGCTACCGGGGTCGGATTCACCCGTAATCCCGCAACCGGTGATAAGGTATTTTATGGTGAATACCTCATCAATGCTCAGGGCGAGGATGTTGTGGCTGGTATCAGGACACCACAGCCGATTGCTGAACTAAAAAAAGATATGCCTGTGATTTTTGAGCAAATCAGAAAAATTACCACCCGCCTGGAGCGTCATTACAGAGATATGCAGGATTTTGAGTTCACGATAGAAAAGGGTGAACTCTATATGCTTCAGACCAGAAACGGTAAACGCACTGGTCTTGCCGCGGTTCGGATTGCGGTTGATATGGTCAAGGAAAAACTTATTAGCAAAGAAGAAGCGGTCCAGCGCGTAGAACCATTACAACTTAATCAGTTATTACATCCGATGTTTGACCCCAAGGAAAAGCAAAGATTTAAGGTGATTGCTAATGGCTTGAACGCATCACCGGGCGCGGCATCAGGCAGGGTTTATTTTGACCCGGATACGGTTGTAGAAATGACCGCAAAAGGTGAGCGCACTATTTTAGTCAGAAGAGAAACATCACCTGATGATATCCACGGTATGCATCAGGCAAAAGGTGTCCTGACTGCAACAGGCGGGATGACTTCACACGCCGCAGTGGTTGGTAGGCAAATGGGCAAACCAAGTGTTGTCGGATGTTCTGCCCTCTCGGTTGATGAGGATAACAAATTGCTCAAGGTCGCTAATCTCACGGTTAAAGAAGGCGATTTTATTTCCATTGATGGTTTGAGCGGTGAAGTAATGTTAGGTGATGTGCCAACTGTAGAATCCGAGGTAATGCAGGTAATTAAAGGCGGGCTACAGGAAAAGGAAGCACCGACCTATCAATATTTTACCACCTTGCTTTCCTGGGCGGATAAGATTCGTCGGTTGAAAGTTCGGGCTAATGCAGATATCCCTCGCGATGCTGAATATGCGATGAAATTTGGGGCTGAGGGAATCGGACTCTGCCGGACCGAGCATATGTTCTTTGCCGAAGACCGCTTGCCCATTATGCAAGAAATGATTCTGGCTACCACTAAGCAAGACAGGCAAAAGGCATTGGATAAATTGTTGCCTTTGCAAAGAAGCGATTTTAAGGGGTTATTTGAGACGATGAAAGGATTTCCGGTTACCATCCGAACCCTTGACCCGCCTTTGCATGAGTTCTTACCAAAACGCGAAGAACTAATGGTAGAGATTACAAGAATGCGTGTCCAGAATAGACCAGAGGAGGAAATCACACAGAAGGAAAAATTGTTGGCACGGGTAAATGAACTGCACGAGTTTAATCCGATGATGGGTCTTCGTGGCTGCAGATTAGGTATCGTTTATCCTGAGATTACCAGGATGCAGGTAAGGGCAATCTTTGAGGCGGCAACTGAGGTTGCCCTAACAAGTAAAACCGTTGTGCCAGAAATAATGATTCCTTTAGTAAGTGATGTTCAGGAATTCAAACACCAGGCAGAGATTGTTCATCAGGTGGCTCATCAAGTTGCCCAAGAGACAGGGATAAGAATAAAATATTTAGTCGGAACAATGATAGAGGTGCCAAGAGCCGCAATAACGGCTGATGAAATTTCTAAAGAAGCCGAGTTTTTCTCTTATGGTACCAATGACCTAACTCAAATGACCTACGGCTTTTCCCGTGATGATGCTGGTAAATTTATACAATATTACCTTGATAAGGACAATAAAATACTTCTTCAAGACCCATTTGTAACTATAGACCCCGCTGGGGTTGGGCAACTAATCAAGATAAGCACAGAAAAAGGTAAGAAGACAAGAGCAGACCTAAAAGTAGGGATTTGTGGTGAGCATGGTGGAGACCCTGCCAGTGTGATATTCTGTCATTTTGCTGGGTTAGATTATGTGAGCGCTTCACCATTTAGAGTTCCGCTTTCCCGTCTTGCTGCTGCACAAGCAGAGTTGAAATGAATACCCCGAGAGAAATCGGGGTCTAACAGCCAGTAAGACCTGACCCCCTATTCTTTTGCTGGTGGCTTTGGATCTTCTGGTTCGTTCTTGGTGGGCGGTACGCTTACTGGTTTTGGTTTATCTTGGGCCAGTGCTTGTTTTTCTTTTTCTAATTCCTTCTGGATATCTTCAGGGATTTTGCCGTCATTGATGTCTTTAATAACCGTTTTTATCTCCTCACTAACCGGAAGGTCTTTATAGGTCTTGGTCATCTTTTCTAATTTGGGAATAATATCTTGCGGGTCTTGAAGTTCTTTTTCTAATGATGCATGCTCTTTTATCAGTTTCGTATATTCTGTTTTAACATTCTCATTGATGGCATCTAATTTGGCTTGAGATTTAGTGATTACCCCATAGCCCTGATAAGGTGATTTGACAATCTCAAGAAGGGTCTTGATAATCTCGCCAATTATCTTTACTCTGGTTGATTCTTTTTCTTCAGGTGTTTTTTCTAATTCAGTGGATAGTTTTTCTGTCTTTTCGTAACGTTTATCTAAATCAGTTTTGATGCTAATGTATTTTTTCTCTGCCACATCTAAAAACGGGATAATTTGGGTTGACGTATAAGGTCCGGTGAGTTTATTCATCAGATTCCCATATGGGTCCAAAGCAACTGCGATACAGGAAAAAGCGAGTTTGTGCTTCTCAAAGAACTCTGCGACTGTCTTATCTTCAATAACAACCTGTCCTTTTTTCTTTGGGTCTTTTTTCTCAATGAAAGTTGTAACAAAGACCTTGGTGAAAACAAATCGCTCTTGAGAATATGTTTGGAGTTTAGTATCGTGATTAGGCGGGAACTCTTCTTTTCTCTTGTTAAAATAGAAATAGACAAAGACGACCTTTGTAGTGTCAGTAGAAGAAGCGATTTTAAGCGCTGAAGAAAGAGATTCTGACTGCCAATTAAGAGGAAGTTCTCTGGCTTCAGCGGGCGATGATGAACGCTGGCCAATACCTGTTTTATTAGAAGGTGTCGCTGTTCCAGAAGGTGGCTTAGTACTGGCGTCAGAAGGTTGTGGTGATGATGGTGCTGAAGGTGCTGATGGTGCCGAAGATGTTGAGGGTGTTTCTGAGGGTGGTGGAGGTGATGGTGGTGCTTTAGCTGGTGCTGGTAGTTTTTTATCAGCGAATATAAAAGTATCTATGTTAGTAATTATTAAAAACATCGCCACGCCAATTAATATAGTTATAAACATTTTTTTCATAATTCCATCCCCTTTTCTTTTAATATAATAAGAAACACCAATATAGATATAAAGTTGTGGTCAATATTTATCCCCCGAGTATCTCCTGATATAACATCCGGGGATTATTTATATTTATCTTGGTGTCCGCTCTTGACCTTGTTGGCCTTCTCTTGTTGAACGCATCTCTATTCTAATGGGTCCCCCGTTTAGTTCTCTTGAAAGGTTGGATTCGGCTTTGAGATATTGTTCATATTGGTCTGGTAAAAGAATACTTTTTATCTTTTCGTTTGTCTCGTTTCTTACAGTGTCTCGTTGTGTTCTGAATTCTTCAGCAGATATTTCTTGTGTGCGGAACTTGGTAAATAACTCTATGGTCTTGTTGCCCCTTTCAGTAAGTGATTTGGATAATTCCTGGGTTTGATACTCGGTTAGATTAAGCGTTTTGGCGAATTCTTCTATTCTGCGGGCAAGTCGTTGTTGTAATTGCTCATTAAAACGCTTTTGCTGTTCTTCTCGTTCTTTTTGCTGGAGATTTTTTACTGCCTCAGCGACCTGTTCCTGAAAGACCTTGGCAAATTGAGGGTCGCTGAATAACTCACCAGAGAGAACCTGATTTAAGAGCGGGTCTAAAAGATGAACTGGTTTTTGTTCTTGTTGTTGTGAAGAGCCGACCGTATTTAATGAAGTCTTATCTAACAGAGATGCCTGAATAATCGCTATCGTATCCTGCAGTTTCTTTTCTAATATGACAATCTTGACACTGGCTACTAAAATGTCTTCTTTTAATTTCTGGATGAAGAGTGATTGTTTTGAGATAATCTCTTTTAATTCATTAAGTTGAAGTTGGATATTTTCCAATTGTCCCGCTGAGGCAGGATTATTTAATTTATCTTTGCCCAGAGAAGAAGAAAAGTTCTGTTCTGGTGGAGTGTTAGGGTTCTTATTAAAAACAAGAAATGTAGCGGATGAAACGATAATGATAAAAGAACCGATAATAATAAAATATTTCATTATTTTATCCCTCCTTTTTTCTGGATGTGTTTGAGAATAGAGGATAAGGCAGGGCTTACTTGAGCCCCGACACTTAACCAGTGTTTTAATCGCGACTGGTCAATAACCACTTTTTTTTCTCTTTCTGCTTTTGGATAATAGTTGCCGATTTTTTCTATGTATTCACCATCGCGTTTAGTTCGTTTATCCATAACCACAATCCGCCAGAG
>JAGUXD010000134.1 GCA_020062035.1 Candidatus Brocadiia bacterium
AGTGCTATCCGGAGTGCTATCTGGAGTGCTATCCGGAGTGCTATCCGGAGTGCTATCCGGAGTGCTATCCGGAGTGCTATCCTGAGTGCTACTCAGAGCTCTATTTGGGGTTCTATTCAGGGTTCTCCTATCGGGTAATCTGGAGACACATACTAATTTCTTGCGAGAGCACAAAGAAAATCGGTCTGGATAAGCGGTAACGAAACCCGTATGGCCTATTCGCCAGAGGAGGACCACGAAATACGATACGGGCTTCATAACCGTTAAACCCGGTTTTGTATTTAATTCTCTGCGAACTCTGCGTCCCCACTGGGCTCTGTGAGTTTGCGGTGAAAAATCTTTGGAGTTCGGGGGACACTCCAGCACATAACGGAATTATGTGCTTGGTAAAGGGGAATACCTATTGAGTTAATCTATTGTCTGTTTTATTCGGATAAGGGTAGAGATAAGTTGTGGCAGGTCAGATAGGTAGAGGGAATTGGGTCCGTCACAGAGAGCCTTTTGTGGTGCGGGATGGACTTCAAGGAATATGCCATCAGCGCCGGCTGCGACTGCGGCTCTTGCGAGCGGTGGTATCATTTCTCTTGTGCCTGATGATTTACCGTGAGATGCGCCCGGGAGTTGAACGCTGTGTGTTGCGTCATAAACAACCGGGTATCCAAAGGATTTCATTGTCACTATCGCCCGTATGTCATTTACTAAATTATGATAGCCGAATGATGAGCCTCTTTCAGTAATAATAATCTTCTTATTGCCTGTGCTGGTGACTTTTTCTATCAAATAATACATATCTTCAGGAGCAAGGAATTGTCCTTTTTTAATATTGACGGTTTTTCCGGTCCTACCTGCGCTAATGAGCATATCGGTCTGTCTTGACAATAGTGCCGGAATCTGTATTATATCCAGAACCTCAGATGCGGGTTTTATTTCCTCCTTACAATGCACATCAGAGATGAGGGGGATATTTAATTTCTGTTTTATCCGAGCGAGGATTTTAAGCCCCTTTTTCAAGCCCGGACCTCGGTAGGACTTATGACTTAAGCGGTTTGCCTTATCATAAGATGCCTTGAAGATAAATGGGATTTTGTGGTCTTGTGAGAGGTCTTTCAGGGATTCGGCTATCTTGAGAGTTGATTTTTCTGTTTCAATGACGCAGGGACCGGCAATGAGGAATAACTCGGGTCCGCCGATAGTAGTATTGGCAATTTTTATTATCATTTGTTTATTCTGGGGGGAAGGTAAAGGTGGATGCGTTTTTAAGCCACCATTCTTCCCATTTCTTGGCGCCTGCTGTAACTTCAGGCATTTCTGCATAATATTTATAATCAAGGGTCTGACCGGTTATTTTATAAAGCAACTGAAAGGCGATGGCTCTTTTCTCTGCATCGGCTTTCTTGAGATACTCAATCAAGACCGGAACACCTCGTTTATCTTTTAATTTAACCAGTGCTTCCGCGAGAGTAAATACGAAACTTTCATCTTCTGAGGTAAGAGAATCGCTTAAGTAATTGACCACAGAAGGGTCTTTAAGATTACCGAGGATCCTTGCAGCCGAGGTCCGCAGGATAGTGTCATTGAGATAGGGGACCAAAAGAGGGATGGCATCTTCGGTTAAAAGACCGCTAAATGTTTTTTCCACCCGATAGCGGAAATCAGGGTCGGGCTTTTTCAAGAGTTCCAATAAAGCAATAACCGCTCGTTTGCCAAATCGCCTGAGTTCAAAGGCAAGTTTATTCGTATCGCACTGGGGATTGGATAATTCCTGCAGATATTTAGCCAGACGCTCTGATTGAGATAATTCAGGTGAAATAGAGGGTGAGCGGAGTTCAAATAACTCCTTACGCAACACCCCTAACTCAAAACGAAGTGATTCCAATTCCTGCTGGTTTTTGTTCATCTTTTCAGTCAGTTGGTACAGTTCTTCTGTCAGGGCTAAGATATCTTGAGAGAATTTCTGTAAAGCGGTTTGCTGCTCGTGAATCTCTCTGCTGTAAGAACAGGAATAGAGAAAGAGCATAATGCAGAGAGTCCCGCTGAAGCGGGACATAGAGCTTAGAGTTTTATAATTCATAATTTACTAACACACCCCTTACCCCTCAAGAGGGGAAAATAATCACCTGATTCTGGGATTGGGTGCGAGGGGTCACGCGTCCAATGATGTAGGCATCATATTTAATTTCTTTAAGGCGACGAATAATCGCATTGCTATAATATTTATCAACGATTACTATCAAGCCCAGTCCCATATTAAATACCCGATACATCTCCTCTTGTGAAATTTTACCAGATATCTGTAGTAATTTAAAGATATAAGGACGAGGAAAAGTATCAGTATCAATTTCAACTGCTAAATGAGAGGGTAAGACACGGGGGATATTTTCTATCATTCCGCCACCTGTAATATGAGCGATTGCTTTTATCACTTTTTTAACCGGATAGTGTTTGCAGATATGCTTTACTGCTTTAGCATAAATGCGGGTGGGTTTTAGAAGTTCCTCGCCAAGCGTAGAGGAGAGTTCGGGGATATGTTGATTGAGTTTATTCAATGCCTTTTCTTTTGGAAGGTTGTCAAGGAAAACTCGTCTGAGAAGAGAATATCCGTTAGAATGAAGACCTGATGAGGAGATGCCGATGACGACATCAGCGGTTTTAATGGTCTTACCGGTAATAATTTTATCCTTATCAACGAGGCCGATGGCAAAGCCGGCGAGGTCATATTCGCCGGGCGGATAAAAAGAAGGCATCTCTGCGGTCTCGCCGCCTAAAAGGGCGCAACCTGCCTCTTTGCATCCTGTAACAATACCTTTAATAATGTCCAGAATTATTCGCTCATCTACCGAGCCTGTGGAAATATAATCAAGGAAAAATAATGGCTCTCCCCCACTTACAATCAGGTCATTGATACTCATCGCAACAAGGTCAATACCTACTGTTTCGTGTTTGTTCAAAAGGAAGGCAATTTTTAATTTGGTGCCAACGCCGTCAGAGCAGGCAACTAAAGTCGGTGATTTATAGTTTTTGCTGAAGAGTAAAGGAGAGGTGGATTTCTTACCTATTTTAGGAAAAAGGGAGAAAAAGCCGGAAAATCCCCAAGGATGTTCAATTACCCGTGGGTCATAGGTTTTTCTGCTTAAGCGGATAATCTCGTCTATGATGGTGTCTTTTTTAGCAGTGTCCACGCCGGCTGACTTATAATTTAGCATAAGAGAATCAAGTCCACTTGTTCTCAAGGTCCAGATTAGAGAGTTTGGTTAAAATCGCCTTTTCTTTAGAGGTCCTTCCAGATGCCCTTTCTATTCTGGAGAGATAATACAATGTATCAACATCATCTTTATCAAGTTTTAGTGCCTTGCGTAATTCACTTTTAGCACTGTTTAAGTCGTTCTGGAGATAATATATAATGGATTGTTTTAATATGGTCTTTTTCTTTTCCTGTAATCTTTTTCTGTATCTTAGATATACTATATTAGAAATATCCCAGAGATTGTAAAGATAAATCAGGAAGCATAGAGCATAGAACATAGAGCATAGAGTCCCACTGGGAAGTCCCAGCGGGAAGAGTAGGATAATAGGAAGGATAACAAGAGATAGGTCAAGAAGAATGATAATAGAGAAAAATATAAGTATGCCTTTGAGATATCTACCGAGTAAGACCTGACCAAGACCTGGGAAAACTACTGATAGAGTAAATGCAGAGAACTTCATAGCGTAGAGGCGTAGAACATTAGGTCTTCCCGATATTGTGTACCCCCGGGATGCTCTACGCTGTCTTCTAACGGGGTTTATATCTACTGCCAGAGGAGGTATAGGAACCGGCACCAATCTCGCCGCCCCAGATGAACATTTCTGTAACTCTGCGGTTGTAAATTGGATGGATAAAGTCTATTAGGACACTTGAATGATAAGCACGACCAGTTGGTGTGCCAGTTGTAGAAAGGGTTGTCCAGGTATTTGAGACCGGGTCATATTGGGCGCCGGTATTAAAATAAGAAGAAGCATCTCTACCTCCCCAGATTACCATCCCTGGACGTTGTTGACCGCCTATCCATTCTAACCAGGTTGCATTATGATAACCCCGAATGGAGGGGGCATTCGTTGATGTAATTGTGGTCCAGGTATCTAAGACCGGGTCATATAAGGCGCCAGTGTTCAGATAACCACCTGCTCCGCTATATCCACCGAAGATGAGCATCTTGTTTCGCCAGGATTCGCTACCTTGACCTGTCCAGACCGCGGTATGTCCATCTCTTGCTGAAAAACCAGCTGGAGGCGCGGACATTGATAGCCAAGTATCAGAAACAGGGATATATTTACCACCTGTAGCAAGAGGCGTACCACTGCTGTCAATTCCACCCCAGACAATCATCATTGTAGGTGAGATAGGTGAAATAGAATTAGCCCAGCATGCGGTATGGTTAAAACGTGCCGCAGGGGCATTTGATGTAGACATTGCAACCCAGGTATCAGAAACGATTTGATAACGGGCACCGGTATTATAATAAAAAGAGCTGTCCCGACCACCAAAGACGAGAATCTCGTTTGTATCAGAAGATTCATCATAGGCCCAGACTGCGCTATGCCATGCTCGGCCAGATAGTGGAGGAGATGTTAATGTTGCCCATGAGCCGCCATCAACATCAGATGGATAATACGCTGAGCCTGTATTAACATATTGTGAGCCATCGTAGCCACCCCAGATGAGCATTCTTCTTTGTTGGGTAGTAGTAATCGGGTCGGTCCAGACAGCGGTATGTCTATATCTGAGAGAAGGGGCTGAGAATTCGGTCAGAGAGCGCCAATTATTATTAACCGGGTCATACCTCACACCGTTCTTGAATGCCAGTGAACCACTCCAGCCACCCCAGATAATTACCTGCGGTCGGACTGCGGGATTTATGACAGTTGGTGTAATTGAAGTAAAGACCATAGTTGCATAGACACGGCTAACCGGTAGAGCGGTAGCTGGAGGTGGTAAAGTGGTCCAGGTGTCTAAAGATAGATTATATCTTGCACCGGTATTAAGATAGTTGAGCCCGTTATAGCCACCCCAGACGAGCATTTCTTGACCTGTCCAAACTGCGGTATGACCCTCACGAGAAATCGGGGCATTTGTTGTCGGTAAGACAGCCCAACTATTGGTGCCTGAAGAGTATCTGCTACCGGTATTCAAGTAAGTAGAAGAGCCATACCTGCCACCCCAGATGAGCATCTGATTGTCGGTCCAGACAGCAGTATGATAAGCCCGGGCAGAAGGTAAATCAACGACAGGGAAAGATGCCCAATAATCATTTGGTGAATCAAGAGGTAATGGGGGATTATATCTTCCATCGCCACTGGAAATTGTAGCACCAGTTACCACTGGATAGAATACATTAGCAGAAGGATTAGTTCCACCAAAGAGTAACATCTGTGTTCCTGACCAGATATTGGTATGGCCGGTTCTTGATGCAGGAATATTAGCAAATATCCTGGTCCAGGTATTATCAGAAGGATTATATCTTGCACCGGAGTTCAGATAAGCACTGCCGGTAAAACCACCCCAGATAAGCATTGTAAAATTTGCATTGTCCCAAACAGCAGAATGACCTTCTCTGGCAGATGGGCAATAAGGAGATAATGTATCCGTGGTACTCCATGAGCCCAAAGGTGTATATCTTCCACCGGTATTGAGTCTCTCAGCAATTCCAGTTCCACCCCAGACAATCATCCTTGTCCCATCCCAGATTGCAGTATGATTAGCCCGAGATTCTGGTGCACCGGTGAGCGTAACCGAAACCCAGGTATTATTCGTCGGGTTATATAGAGCACCGCTGTTGAGGTAACCTGTCTCGTTATATCCACCCCAGATAATCATATAAGAACTGGTCCAGATTGCAGTATGACCTGTTCTTGGAGAAGGGGCATTCAGTGTAGCGATATAATCCCAGGAATTTGATGAGAGGTTGTATCGCATACCATCGCCATAATAAGTGATTTGTGTGCCCGAGATATACCCGCCCCAGATAATCATATCAGAAGCGGTCCAGATTGCGGTGTGCCCTCTTCTTCCCGCTAATATATCTGCAATCTCTGAAGAAGGTGGCTTCCATGGAGAAGTGGTTGCGTCAATAATCATCGTAAATGGAGCAATAGCGTTTGTATTACCGGCTCCACCTACACCTTGTGCAATTACACGCCAATAATATGTGCCTGAAATAGGTATGGCATCTATAGGTAATTCAAAACTTGCGGTATTTCTGGCAATTGCAGTTGTGGTATAAACATATGGTCCGGTTGCCCAATAACCGGTATCAGTAACGACCTGAATGGTATATCCGATTTCGCCTCTGGTATCCTGCCAGGTAAGAGTTGGCGTATAAGAAGTAACAACTGTATTATTAGGAGAAATCAAATTAAATGAATCAGGCGGGGTACCTGATGGGAATGTCTCAAAACTAAGTGGAGCGTTGGTTGCTATGGTTTGTCCAAAGGCATTAGCCGCAATCACACGCCAATAATATGTTGTCCTTTGAGAAAGAACCCCATTGGAAACCACGTATGAAAGTGTGCCTGGTGTAATACTGGAATCATTCAGAAGAATCGGCGGAGTAAAAGTAGGTTCAGTATGTATCTGGACGGTATAACCAGTCGCATTTAGAGAGGATGTCCAGGTAAAGGCCGGGGTTAAAGTTGTTTCTACACTTGCAGTGATAGGTGAAACCAAGTCAAAGGCATCAGGTGATGTGCCTGCCCTAAATTGATATGGTGCATTAGTTGCGATTGTATCACCTGTACTATTTCTTGCTATAACACGCCAGTAATAGGTCACATTACCGGTTAAGGTAGCGCCGGGCACTGTAATAGAAGTAGCGGTAGTTGTAATATTGAGGTCTTCATAGATAATCGGAGAACCAAAGGTCGGCTCATTATCTATCTGAACAGCATAATTGGTGTGAACAGTTGATGAAGTCCATTTAAGAACTGGCGTAAGTGTATAAATAGTTGCGCCATTAGCCGGCTCTACTAAAGTAAATGCGGTTGGATAAACCCTTGTCTGGAAGGAATAAGGAACATTATCTGCAACGGTTTGCCCTTCTGTATTAGTTGCTATTACACGCCAATAATAGGTTCGGTTAGTTTCTAAACTGCTCGGCAATAGGAATGAAGTAACTGAGGAAGAAATATTGTTATTTTCGTAGACTAATGGGACAGCGAATCCAGACTCAGTATCTACCTGCAGGGTATATGTTGTAGTATAAAGAGCGCTTGTCCAGGTAAAGGTTGGTGTTAAAGTATTTATAATACTCAGATTCGTTGGTGAAACAAGAGAGAAGTTTAATGGTCTTACTCTGGGTGTAAAAGAATAGGGCTGATTGTTAGCCAGACGACTTCCGTAATTATTTACCGCAATGACCCTCCACCAATATTGGACGAGATTATCCAACGCGCCAGATGGCACGTTAAATGAGGTTGTCGTAACATCTGTATTCTCGTAGACAAGAGGGGAGAAAAAACTACTTTCGTTATCAATCTGTACATAATAGGTAGTGGCTAAAGTAGAAGTACCCCATTGTAGGTTAGGAGTCAAAGTGCTTATAGTCGCTCCAGAAATAGGTGATGTGAGAGCAAACCCACGAGGATAAACATCTACAGAGAAATTATAGGGACTATTAGAAGCCCAGGTTGAGGTTGATGGATTTGACGCTCTTACACCCCACCAATAAGTGCCAGTAATTAATACACCTGATGGAACTGTGTACGAGGTTCCTGCAATGCTTTGTGTATGTATCGGTGATGCTAATGTAGAAGTAAGAGATATATAAACAGTGTATGAGTCAGCGAGTGTAGACACTCCCCAGGTAAGAGTCGGGTCAACTATGCTAAGAAGTGTTCCACTTACCGGGTCCTGCATGAAAAATGTTCGTGGTGCAACATCAACTGAGAATGAACGAGGCGCATTTGTGGCAATGGTAGTTCTTGTGGTCTGTACTGAACGAGCAGTAACACTCCAGATATAATTCTGCCCATGAACCAAACCACCCAATAAGTTATATGAAGTAGTCGTAATACCTGAAATTCTTATGGCATTCTCATCTGATGTTCGTGTTATTACTAAATCATAAGAATTTGCTAACCACGATTGCTCCCAACTAAAAGATGGTGTTAAAGTGTCAAGTACTGTACCAGTAACTGGTGCAAGCATTAAGAATGGCCATGGCTTAACATTAGTTCTGAAGGCAAATGGTGCATTTGTCGCAGTGTTTGTGACCGGTTGGGCGTTTAGTGCAATAACCATCCAATAATAAGAGTTATTATCCACTAAAGCAGAAGGAATCGTAAAGGTAGTAGCCGCGATGCCGGTATATGTTACAATTGGTGTAAATGGATTAAAGGTAGTTGAAATCTGTAGAGTATAATTTGAGGCTAAAGATGAAGCGGTCCAGGTAAATGCTGGAGTAAGCGAAGTAACCTCACTACCTGAAACAGGTTCGGTAAGAGTAAAATTTCCCGGTTTTACATTTGTATCAAAATAGAATGGCGCATTATATGCGGTTTTCGTTGCGTAACTGTTGCTCGCGATAACTCGCCACCAATACCTTATACCATGCTCTATAGTTCCTGCAGGTATGGTATATGAAATTGTAGTAATCCCTGGAAATGAACGTGTAGAAGAAGTTGATGTTATAATTAATTCATAACTCGTGGCTAAACTTGATGTGCTCCACTCAAAAGTAGGTGCGAGAACGGTTATAGTAAATTTATCCGGCGGATAAGACATATTAAACTCTTGAGGTCTCACATCTACCGTTATAAAATAGGCTGTCTTAGCATTATCTGCGAGGGTACTCTTGTTATTCGCATCACCGTAAGCATTATGAGCATAGACATCCCAGTAATAACTCGTGTTACTACTTAATATTCCTGATGGTATTGTAAATGAGGTTGTTGTTATATTAGTAAAGGTTCTAGTAATTGTAGAAAAGTCAGACGGAATTATCCCAAAGTGATAGTAATCTGCTCCAGTAGAACCTGTCCAGGTAAATGTTGGGTTCAAGGTATATTGGGTACTACCATTAAGAGGTGTTGACAATAAGAAAGCACTTGGAGGACTCGGGGTGGTAAAACGACGGGAGGCTGAAGAAACCGAGAGATAGTCTTTAGAATAGGCTATGACGCGCCAATAATATACTATCCCTGGCTGAAGAGCGTTTTCTGCAACCTGATGAACCACGGCGTTTCCTACAGAACGGTCAATGGGGGTACCGTATCCGGCTACTCTCGGTTCATTAAAACCTGGCTCATCATCTATCTGAATTTTATACTCTGTTGCATTAGCAGAAAGGTTCCAGATTAATATTGGAGTAAGTGTATTTATTACATCCCCATCATTAGGAGAAGATAAAGTAAAAGCGCCTGGGGTAATGCCTGTACTAAACACCCAATAACCAACCTCAACACCAGGACAGGTGGCAAGCGTGGAAGTGCCTGTATCTCTATCAACTGCTATTACACGCCAATAATAATAGGTATTTGTCGCTAAAATTCCGGTAGGCATTTGAAATCCAGTTGCATAGCGAGAGATATTCGTATTTTGATAAAATATAACTCCGGTAAAACTTGAAGTAGTTGAAATCTGTAATATGAAGTTAGTTAAATCAAACGGATACGAAGTCCATGAAAATCTCGGTATCAAACCAGCCATAGCACCGTTTGTCGGCGTTATCAATTGGAAAGTTCCGCTTGCACCACCTATCATTTTCACCTGCATTTGCGTCCCCATACATCCACCGCCTTTAGAACCCACTCCCAATGATGCAAGCAATACCACAAAAACTAACCAGACAGACCTATAATTTAACAGAGTTTTCATAATTAATCTCCTTCTGTTCCTGCCCTTTGCGGACAGGTTCGCTTCGTTCATTATAAATAAATATAATAAACAATTTCATTTTTATATAATAAATTTTATTGTCAAGATAATTATAATCAAAAATTTATACCTATTCCCCCAACATATCGGTTCTGAACAAAATCTCTATTAGAAATGGTAGAATTATTCTTCTGTAAAGAATACTCAAATAATATGCGGAAATTATTTATTTTCTTAATGATGCTTGGTATTATAAGCAAGGTGTAATCCTTACCTTGCTCATAATGACGAATTTCGTATGAAGAAATTAACTGTAAATCAACTCTATCTAATAAAGGAAATATAAATATCATCAAAGGTCCATTACCTCTAAATTTATAATTAAGGATATTTGAGTCGTTTGTTAAATATGGGTATTCTAATCGTGTAATTATCTGCGACGGTAAAACATATGATATATTTGGGACAATAACCTTACGGCTATCCGAACGCAGCGGAATTCTCTCCTCATATCGTCTGCGAGAATAGTTTAATTCTACTCCTATATTAGTTTTTGCTGATATCTCATATTCCAGAATAGTGGCTAATAACCATTTTTGATACTCAATCCCGTCTAAATCAGCGTCATTATACTCGCCCTGACTTTTTATTCCCCATAAAATACCTTCAAAGACCTTAGTATCTAATTTGCCGGTTAATAGGTGGTTGCGGGTTGATTTGTTCTCCGGGAAAACAAATCTATCCTCAGCCTCAAGAACGCTTAATGCCTGATTCTGTAACAACCCAAAATTATATTTCAGGACTCCTTTTGTATCACTGTCTCTTGACTGCCATTCTATATTATAATATGATTCTAAAACCCGTCCCTCTTCCTTTTCTCCTGCATTACCAAGATTGAGATTATCATTATACCCCATTTTTATTTCTATGTTATGGTTAATAGTGGATTCCGAATAGAGCATCATAGGAAGTCCTATTATACTCATAATAATGAACCAAATAATACTTTTCATTTCATTGTCGTTCTACCAAATATGGGGTCAAACAATACCCTCATTTCCCTCGCCTCGTCTCCGCCTCGGCGGAGCGGGCATCCCGCATTAGCGGAATGGCAATTAGTCCATTAGAATGTTGCATCATGTCTTAAATCAATAAGCGAGTTTTTACCTCCAAAACCATCATCAACATATGTTGTAACTATCGGGTCAACCAGCCATTTATTACCATCAACCACAAACATATATTGATAAACTTTACCGGGTTGTAGAGACAATGTGATAGTCCATAGTCCTGTTTCATCCTGTTCTTTCAACCTTACTTCATCTGGTTTCCAATCATTAAAATCTCCACATATAAAAACATCTTTGGCATCAGGTATATTAAGAGATAATTTAATATGAGCAACTTGGGGTTGTTTTTTCTCAATACTAACTGATACTGGTTCTTTTACCCCAGTAATCCCCTTTTCAGAAACCACCCAATATTTCATTACGATAATACCTGTTATAAGCATTAAGAGCCCCGCAACTGCCGAAACAAAATTCCATTTTAATAGCGGTATCTGTCGTCCGTGACGAGCATGAAAAATACTCTCTTGTTTTTGATGAATTCTTGTCATTACTCCTGAAACAAAACCGAGTGAATCTACTTCAGGTGTAGGCAAATTTCTTATATTCTGAAAAATGCCTTTAAGAACATTTATTTCTCCCCTGAAAGAGTCATCTTTTAATAGCCCTGTTCTTTCTTTATCAGATAACTCATTATCTAGATACCGATGAACTATTTCATTTAACATTTTATTCTCCTCCTACCTGAGCAATTTCATCAGCATTTCTCTTGCCCTATGAATCCTTACTTTTAGTGCGCCAACAGACGCACCCAGAATATTCTTCATCTCATTATAAGAGAGGTTTTCAATATGTCTCAGGATAAATGCCTCGCGATATTCATAAGGCAAAGAATCTAATGCCTTCTGAATTCTCATTATACTATCAGTACCAATTACCTCTCTTACAGGCGAGGGCGCCTTATCATCCGCTGATAGTTCTTCCGGCAAACTCCGCTCTGTGCGTCTGATATTCTTCAGATAATCCCTACATTTATTCAGGGCTATCTGATAAAGATAGGTAAAAAATTTAGACCTCTTCTTGAACTTCTTGAGCGAAAAATAGGCGCTTACAAAAACCTCCTGCGCAATATCCTGCGCCTGATGATAATCGCCACTTAAACGATATATTAAACTTATTATCTGCTCATGATATTTCTCCACTAACTCCTTATAACAACCACTGTCTCCAACCAAACATCTCTCAACAACCTCTTCATCCGGGTCTTGAATCTCCTGTTGCCTTCTCTCTCCCTTCTCTTGCAGAAGTTCCTCATCCATTATCTACTCTCTCTTATTCCTTCCACTGTTCCATATACTTTTTAATATGCTCCATTATATCCCTTAGTTCTTTCATCCGTTCCACATTTTCTTCAACCCGCCTTTTTGCCTGTTCCATTTCTTCCCTGCTTTTCTCTATTCCCCTCTTTGATTTCTCTTCGGCTAACCGTAATTGCTTTTTGGTATCCTCTAATTCTCTTTCGGTCCTGATAATCTCTTTCTGGATAATCGTCAACCCATCTTTACCCAAATCCATAATTTTCACCAATTGAGCAGGTACAATGTTTTTAGTGACGCTGTTTTTCACCAGACTGACAACCTCATTTTGGGTCCATTTATTCTTATCAAGTGCCAATCTTGTTATCTCTACCAAATCATAAAGATAACGAGTCTGATAATCCGTCTGTGATAAAACTTCTTTGATTATTTCTAATGAATTATTTTGCGGTATTTTTAATCCAACCAGATTACTC
>JAGUXD010000206.1 GCA_020062035.1 Candidatus Brocadiia bacterium
AACCGGGTCATAACTAAAGAGGGCCTGGTTATTTAAGGGGTCCTGGGTTTTGATTAACCTGTTTAAGCTGTCATAAAAATATTGTGTCTTATTGGAGTTGGCATCTGTAATGTTTAAACGGTTGCCTTCGGTATCATAAGTGTATTTGGTGGTATTACCTAAGGCATCAGTTACCTGAATGAGTCGGTTAACTACATCATAGGTGTAGGTAGTGGTGCGGTTATTGGGGTCAACTGAGGTGAGCAGATTACCCACAGGGTCATAAGTTCTGGTGGCTTTTGAATTATCCGCATAGGTTATCTGGATAAGCCGATTCAACAGGTCATAATTAAATTGGGTAGCATTGCCTTTAGCATCAGTGGTTTGGATAACATTACCCACTATATCGTATGTAAAGCTGGTGGGGTTATTCAGGGCATCAGTTATCTGGATGAGATTGCCATAAGTATCATAGGTAAAATTAGTAATATTGTTATTGGCGTCTTTAACCTGAATAAGCTCTCCTTGCGCATTATAAGTGTAGTTTGTGGTACTGTTCAGGCTATCTTTTACTTGAGTTAGGTTGCCTTTGGCATCGTAGGTGTAGGCAGTAATATTACCCAAGGCATCGGTGATGGAGCTTACAAGGTCAAAGTCTGGCTCATAGGTAAAGGTGGTAGTGTTATTGAGCGGATCTGTTATGCTTAAGAGATTACCCCTGGGGTCATAGCTAAAAGTAGTGTTATTTCCATTTTGGTCAGCAGTAGAGGTTCTATTAAGGTTTGCATCCCAGTTAAAGGCTTGAATATACCCGGAACTATCAGTGATTTTAGTGATTAGGCCATCTTCGTTGTATGCGTATTGGGTAGTATTGCCTAAGGAATCTATTACGGTTGTGTTTCGGTTATCCGGGTCAAAGGACAAGGTAATCTCGTTATTATGGCCATCCTGCCAGGTGCTAAAACAGCGGTCCTGTTGGTCGTAAGCAAAGTAAGTAGAATGGCCGTTGGCATCGGTTATCTGGATAAGGTTGTGATTCTCATTGTATTGATAGAGAGTCTCCTGATTTAGGGGGTCTATTACCTTAATCAGATTGCCGCTTGAGTCATATTCATACTTAAATATCCTCTCTTGCGGGTCTCTTATCTCAGCGATTTGTCCTTGGGCGTTGTGGGTAAATAATAGCTTCCTGCCTGAAGAATCAGAGACTTCTGTAATCATACCTTGAGGGTTACGCAATATATCTATTGCGTTGCCGTTTCTTTCTTCTATTCTGGTAAGTAAGCCCTGGCCATTAAAATAGAGTTTTCTGCCGTGCTTTCGTAATAACATATATGTCCCGTCAGGATTCTTGGTTAATTGGTCATAGTTTCCTTGAGGAGGTTGATAGGAGCCCGAGGTTTGCGGAGTAAATTTTAAGCGCCTTGCATCTTCATCCATAAGTATTACCGAGCCATCGGTGCTTTCCGTGAGATTAAGGTTATAGTTGTGGGTCCAGCCATAACCTAAAGGTCGGTTGTAATCATCCCGGCTATTATAGGTGCGAATAAACTGTAGAGGAAGTTCTTTTGCAGGAATGAAGAGGTCCTGATGGGTACTAAAGAGATTGCCATTGGTGAGATTTATGGGGTCTTTTCCCGCAGCTGCATTAGGGTCTTGGGGTTTTCCTAATTCAGGAAGCTTAACCATAAAATCCAATCCTGTTTGAGCAGGAGTGTATCCTTGCTTTGCTGCCCTTAAGGTAACTTTATATTCGCCTGGCTTAGAAGTATTTTCGAATGTGCCCTCGTAAGTTCCCGTTTGGGTTTCGGATAAAGAAACTGTCTCCGCAGAATTGTCGGGTTTTGTGATTTCGGCAACTACTTGCGCAGAGGAAACAGGTATACCATCGTTGCAGTCAATAAGGTTAGCGGATAATACTGCTTCTTCGCCTGTGGTATAGCTTGCTTTATCGGTTTTGGCTTCCGTAAGCAAGAGTTTATGCTCATCGCCAACTGCCGTGCCTAAGATGTCATAGGGAACAGAAGATACATATACTTGGTCATTGGTAAAAACACCTTGTCCAATTATATTGTTTATAAACAAATATTCATCTGTTTTATGATAATAATATCCATAGCTACCTTTTATAGTGACATAAAATTGAGTTACTCTATTAACAGGAATTCGAAGACAGTCATAAGTAGGAGAATTTGTTAAATAGAAATTAACATCAAATATAACAATAGCTGCCCCACCATTAATATTAGACGTGGGACTATCTTGTATATACCACTTTTCAAATATCGGGGGATTTAATAAAAATTCAAATATCCAAGATTGGTATCGAGTCCCAGTTTTATCAAAATAATTTGAATTCATTTCAAAATCAAAATCCGCTCCGGCTAATTCTAACTGGCTTACCGGATTAGATATTACATCTCTTACTATCATATTCGTGGAACTAATAAACATTTCGCAGGAAAATATTCCAGAGAGCACATCAATGGAGCTTTCTAGTAGATTGCGCACATCCATGTGGTCAGCTATATGAATAGCAGGATACGGCGGCTCACCTCTTAAATCGATATGTTGCCACACATTATAGGGGCATATTTTGGAAAATGTTATCTGTTGGCTGACTGTCCCTATGGTATTTAATAAACTTCTAAAATCCCACACTCTTCTTTCAAAGACAAAGGTTAATACCTTAGTAACATTGCTTTCTAAGGTTACATTTTGCTCTAACATCATTCCGTTAAACTTGACTCTGATGGTATGGTTGCCTGCGGTAATAGGAATGGGTTGGCAATGGGTGGAGGAATTATAAGCGCCGTATCCTATAAAAGTATCGCCATCATATATTTCAACTTCAATACCGGTCATACCTTCTATGCTATTTATCTCTTTTCCTTCCGGGTTATGGCAGTGGACAACTAGGTAGGAAGTTTGGGGTTCTTGAGCATAGGCTGGAACAACAGAAAAGATAAAGAATGATACTACTAAAGTCAATAAAGCTAAATAACTTTGCAATATCTTCATTTCTTTACCTTTTAGCAAAGAAGTCGTTTAGCTCTTAATAAAAGTTAATTTGCGCTATATTTATTAAATTTATCTTATCTTACTTAGATATGTCTGTCAAGCCAAAAAACTTGAGGCGAAATTATTCTAAGGTTCGAATATTAGTTTGGGGTTTGAGTGGGTATTTAAGGAGTTATTTTAATAGAAAGGGTCGGTGAAATAATCTCTGGCTGGGTCTTTAATATACCGATAATTTCGTATTCTCCTGCTGGAATGGTTCTACCTTCTTCGTCCTGTTGAGTCCATCTATCTTGATAAGTCACTGACTCTTGTGGCTGGAGTTTAAATTCAGTAAGCACCATAGCAAACACTTTATCTTTTGACCACCTCCAGATTTCTTCTTTCTCCTTTCTTACTACAAAATCATACTTTTGAGTTGAGGAAAAAGTAGACCTGAAGACCTTGTTCGTCTTATTAGTTACAATCAACTGGATAAGAATAGGCTCTTTGGGTGAGTATGACTGTTTATCTGTTTTTAGGAGAAGTTCTAAATGTGGTTTAGGGCTTAAGAAGGGAATTACAAGAAATAAAGAGAAAAATATTATGCCTTTAGAAAAATTTTGCACCCAAAAAATTTTACGAGCCGGTCGCTTTTAGTAATGCTTTGTAAGCATCCACTATTCCCCAACCATAATTTTTATCCCAGCCCACCAGGCCTTTATCTTCAGCAGTGGTTTGTAAAATATTGCGGATATTGTCTGGGACAGGGACACTTACTCTTCATGTAGAAATTAAAAGCGCAGCCACTCCTGAAACATGGGGAGCTGCCATAGAAGTTCCTTGATAGAAATAATAAGCAAAATTAGTGGGCTGGCCACTTTTAAATGTCTGCTGAAGTACACCATCTGCATAGCCATCTTTATTTTGATCTACCCTCAGGTCACCACCTGGTGCTACCAAATCAAGGCTCTTACCGAAGTTAGAATAATATGCCTTGGTTTCGTCATAACGCGTGGCTCCCACAGCAATACAATAAGCATCGTAGGCTGCTGGGTAACTTACTCCATTTCTACCATCATTGCCTGCAGCGCAGACAAGCACAACACCTTTTTTATAGGCATATTCACAGGCCAACCTTAAGGTCTCTGAACTAAATTTTCCTCCTAAGCTAAGATTGATAACCTGGGCATTATTATCCGCTGCCCAGCGAATTCCTTCAGCTACATCCGAATATGTTCCAGATCCTGTATTGTCTAAGACCTTTATAGGCATAATTGAACAACTAAAAGCCACACCTGCTACTCCTATAGAATTATTAGTGGTTTGAGCAATTGTACCGGTAACGTGTGTGCCGTGCCCTTCATCATCATTAGGATGATCGTCATCATCGACAAGATCAGAACCTTTAACAATAACAAATGAGGTTCCTCCTAAATCTGGAGCTATAGCATAGATACCATAATTCTCATAAGCTACGCCTGTATCAACTACTGCCACAATAACCCCTGCTCCTGAATTACCCGGACCTCCAGTTACATCCCAGGCCTTCTCCATATTTATTCCACCGTATTTAGAATTATCCAGGTGCCACTGATATCTAAAATATTCATCATTGGGAGTCCAAAAGGCATAAGCAATGTAGTTTGGCTCAGCATATTCTACATTAGGGTCTTTTTTGTAAAATTCAATCATTTCTGGAACGTTTTTCTCTTCAGGAATCTTAAGTCGTCTAAACCCCAAAACAGGACTTTTGTAAACAACAGAAGCTCTGTGTCTCTGGTTTGTTTTGGTTATTGCATCTTCACTCACCTCAGATTTAAACTTTACAATAATTTCACCTGGAACGTATTCTTTACCTGCTATCGAAGGCTTCTTCTCAATTATTTGTGCAAAAGCAGTGGCAGTAAATACCAATATAACTGATACCAAAATTATCAAACTTATTTTTCCTTTAATCATTTTAATACCTTGTATTATAGAGTTAGTCTTTATTTAAGACAACGCTATAATACCCTTTCTTTGAATTTTTGGGTGAGGAAGTAAAAGCGGCATGTGCCCTGTTTCC
>JAGUXD010000021.1 GCA_020062035.1 Candidatus Brocadiia bacterium
AATACCAATCGGTGTTTTCTTAAGGTCAAATGAGCGAAAGAACTGGTTAAAGAGCCGTACTCCTTCTGAGCCGACGAAGCGAACCGAATAATCCGTATCTTTTCGGGTCTTCTCATAACCGGTCAATCGGGCTGATAAGAACGGCGTGACCTTGATAAATCCTACCCGCACAGGCGAGAATATTTCATTAAAGCCGTCAAAACGATTGATATGATAATCGGCCCCGCCCGGTCTCTGGTCTTCCTGTCTTTTGATACGAGATAGTTCAACGCTTCCAGAATAGTATAATAAAGGAAAAGAACTAAGGACCGGCTCATTGAGCAAATAGGTTTTAAGACAGGGTTGGTCATTTGTCTCGTTCAGGAAATTGCTAAAATTGGGCTGAGTGATAAAGATACCTGCGGCATTGTGTTTAAGATATCGCAGATAAAAATAAGATTCAGGCTCTTTTTGCTCTTTGTATTCCTGATTGAAGAATTCCTGCTGGAAATACCGGTCAGAGAGATAATACGTCTCTAAATCAGCCCTGAAATAAGACGATACATTATGGCGATGAAACATATGAGTTCGGCCTCGTTTTTTATCTTCCATCTTGGCGATTTCACCAGATGTTTTATAAACCAAACCAGTATATTTTAAGGAAGGGTCAGGTCCCTTGTCTTTTATGTAATAATACTTAACGAGCCCTTCATAAGAGTGCCAGTTATACTTTAATTGCGGCTCTGATGCAGAACCGCGCTTTTCGTAAAAATGCTGAACTAAAGTAAGGTCACCCCATTGTTTGGCTTTATGATACCCGTCACTATTCTTGATGAATTCGCCTTTTTCATCCCGCAGATACTTATTGATATTCAACCCCACTTTAATATCCGTGCTTTTACCAAATCGGTTTGATTTAGAGATACGAACAGAGCGTAAAATCGGCTCCGAGCCCAACCTTTTTTTATAGTAAGGAATATAAAAAATAGGAATACTAGTTATATGCGGTACTAAATGTTTAATTACAATTATTTTGCCTTTCTCATCTTTTATAAATGATACTGAATATGCCCAGAAATAATAATGCGGTTTCCCGTGCGGACAGGTGGTAACCGAGGCATTCTTGGCAATAATAGTTGATTTGTTGATTTGATAAGCGATATTCGCCCGCAGGACAACGGTCTCTTCATCCTCCTGACGGCTGGACGGCGACGAAATTCTTATTTCTAAATTAAGAATAATACCCGTATCGTTGGTGAAATTATAATAGAAGCGGTCTGCTAAAATAAGGTCTTTTTCACTAATAATCTTCACATTGCCTTCTGCATAAACCTCATCAAAGATGATGTCTTTGCTTAAGGACGCAGTATCTTTTTGGGTCTTGGTGCGGGCGATAAGGGTATCGGCCTTAAGGATTTTTCCTGCCTGATATAACTCTATTTTTTCTGTAAGAGCCGTGATTTGTGTCTCGTCTTCCTGCCATCGTTCCATTTGACCATAGCGGATATATGCAGAAGTTAGTGGGTTTTTACTATCTTCTTCTGATTTTTCCTGCCCGAGCGAATAAGAAAAATTAAGCAACCACAAAACCACAAAACATAAAAGGTAAGACACAAACCTCATCTCATATTTTATAGATTAGGACGATGATAAAGTCAAATAATCCTTGCCCATAAATTATATACGAGAAAGGTCCTGTTTGATTTGATTTACAAGCAAATCAGCAGACTGGAATCTTCTCTCATCTCTTATTCTACGAATGATTTCTAATAAAATATCCCTGCCATAAAGTGCTTTCTCTGGATAGTTTAATAAATATGCTTCCACTATTATTCGGGATATTACATTGGTTCTGAAAGTTGGTCTTGTGCCGATGTTTATCAGTGCCTGCCTGCGGCGGGGCTTCGGCTCAGATAATACCGTGGCATAGCCCGTATAAACACCGTGCGGCGGTAAAATCTCATTGTGCGGGTCTATATTTGCTGTTGGATAGCCCAGTAATCTGCCTCGTCCCTTTCCACGAACCACTGTTCCCAATATGGTAACAGTCCTACCTAACATCCTGGTGGCATCTTTTAACTGTCCGCTTTGTATTGCTTTACGAATCCGGCTACTACTGGTGGCTTTAGCCCCATATTTCAATGGTTTGATTACTCTCAATCCAATTCGTTTCTCAGCCAAGATGTTACGTAAGGTATCAATATTACCAGAACGGTTCCTGCCAAATCGGACATTATCTGTAACAACTACCCCTGCTGGCGAAAGTGTCTTAATAATCCGATTGACAAAAGCCCTGCCGGAAAGTCGGCTTAATCTTTTGGTAAACTTCAAGACCAGACAATAATCAACACCCAGTTCTTGTAATAACAGGAGCCGATGTTCTAATGAGGTGATAAAAAGAGAATGTTTTTCCGGTAAAGGGCTGTTGAGAACTCGTTCAGGATGGTTCTGGAAAGTAATGACTAAAGAAGGTTTATTAATCTTTCTTGCCCATCGCACTACATTTTTAATAAGAAGTTGATGCCCGCGATGGACTCCATCAAAGACACCCCAGGTAACAATCGCTGATTTAAGTCCGATGTTTCTAAAACTTCTGTATATCTTCATTTCTGCCTGCCGGTCCATTGAAAGTATTTCTCAAGTAACGATTTCTTTTTATCTTCAGATATCCTGTCAATAAAAAGGATACCATTAAGATGGTCTATTTCGTGTTGGACAACTCTTGCCAGAAGGTTACTGAACTCATATTTTACCCTTTTTCCTTTAGGATTGACTCCCTGACAGGTGAGCATTACATAACGACGAACCTGTGCGGATATCCCAGGTATACTCAAACAACTTTCCTTTTCCTCACTAGTTTCTTTGCTTGTTTTGATAATCTGCGGATTAATTAGAACCAGTTCATCAGAGGGTTTTTTAGTAGGATTGGCAACCAAAATACACAAAGAGATACCAATTTGATTGGCGGCTAAACCCACACCATTGTGCTTATACATCAATTCTAACATCTTCTCGGATAACTGCCGAATCTTCTTATTTACCACCCTAACCACCATGGTTTTACGACTAAGCACAAGGTCTGGATAAGTCAATATCTTCATATTTAATAATCCGTTCACACTGGAATGTGGTTGCAATTTTTCTTGACATTATATTTCGTTTATGATTAAAATCAATATTTATGATAGATACAGGTAAACTATTGATTAAGGCAGAGGAGGCGTTTGATAAGCGCAATTATGATTACGCGATAGATTTAGCCCGTCAGATAATAGAATTTAACCCATCTGATGCACCGGCCCGAAAAATACTGCGCACGAGCACCGTCAAAAAATGCGAACTGCAAGGCACTAAACCATCAGCGGTTGTTTCCTATCTTACGAGTTTCAGCGCGGTTATCAAGGTCCAACTATTCTTGCTTCTTAAGAAACACCATAAGGTTTTACAATCCGCTGAGGACTTCCTTTCTAAAAACCCCTATAGCATCTGGGCAAGAAATATTGCCGCTAATTCCCTGAGGCAATTAGATTATTTAGATGGTGCGATAGATGAATTTGAGGCACTTCTGACTTTTTTGCCTTCTGATGTAAATACCCTAAAATCATTAGGAGAACTCTACCGCTTAAAAGGAGATGTGAGGAAATCACAAGGTTATTATCAAAAGGCATTATCCCTGAAACCGACCGATTTAGAGATAACCAGAGCCCTTAAAGACATTTCTGCTTTAACGACATTAGAAGAAGGTGGCTGGGCCCGCGCCAAGTCATCACGCGAGATTGTCAAAGATGGCACTGTCTCCAAGGACCTGGAAAGAGAAAGCCAATTCGTCAAGGACTCAGATATCCCGGATGAAATCAACCGAGTTCAGGAGATTATAAATAAAAATCCCGATAACCCTGATAATGTAAAATATCTAAAAAAGATAGGCGAGTTGCAAATCAGGCAAAAGGACTTATCATCTGCCCTTGGGACATATGAAAAAGCCCTGAAACTCGCTCCCTCTGATGGCTCTATCTCTGTAAAAATCGGCGATATTAAGGTCTTAATCCTTGATACCCAAATAAAACAACTCCAGCAGAAATTGTCAACAGACCCGGCTAATCAGCAACTTAAAGAAACAATTACTAAACTTCAGGAAGAAAAGAAGACATTTCAGGTTGAGGAATACCGCAAAAGGGTCAGTTTGTATCCGACCAATCTTTCTTATAGATACCAACTCGGCAAAGCCCTTTATGAATCAAGACACTATGATGAAGCGATTGCAGAGTTCCAGTCATCTCTTCGTGATTATAAACTAAAAACGGATTCCCAGAATTATTTAGGACTCTGCTTCATAGCCAAAAAGCATTATGATATGGCAATCAGCCAATTCACCAAGGCGTTAGAAAACCCGATGTCTTCTCAGGTTGCCAAAACCATCCGCTATAATTTAGCACTTGCATATGAATACAACAAAAACTACGAGCAAGCACTCACCGAATATAAACACATTCTTGAGGTTGATATAAACTACCGCGATGTCAATACCCGGGTCAATAACATCCAGTCCGCTCTAAAATGAAACCACAGATTTCACGGATTAACGCAGATTTAATCCCTCTTATTAAAGGGGGTAAGAGGGTCGTTCTTTGTGTTCTCTGTGCCTTTGTGGTGCTTACTGGCTGTAAAGATAAAGAAAACGCCTTACTTAAACAACGATTAAACAAAAGCCAGAATGAGGTAGAAGAGATACAAAAGCATCTCAATGACGCCACCGAAAAATCTAAAGATGTCCCTAAATTAGAAGAAAAACTCAAGGAAAATCAAATCCATATTAACAACTTAAAAGTAGAGATGTATGAATTGAAGAAAGAGAAAGAAAACTCTGAAAAAAAGATTAGTCAATTAGAACAAAGCAATAAAGAGCAAGGTGAGACCATTGAGAAACTCAAGAAAGAAAATGCTGAACTTTCCAGGCTTATCCGCGAATTAGAAGAAGCGCTTGGCCAGTCAAAGTAAGCCCATGCTTGCTTGTCTTTTCCTATTACCCCTTTTGGTCTATGGGAGGATACCATACCTCCCCCATCACTTATTATCTGTGAGCGTATTTTATAAGGATATTTGTTGATTTTTATACCGAATTACCAAAGGTATCCATAACGCCCTTAAACAAAACCACTATAAAGATATTTTAGCAGGCTGTCTAAAAAGTTACAGATATTTTGATATGACAGCCATAAAATAGTCAAGATATCTGAAGGAACCATCTTTATACC